>NZ_JACBAZ010000022.1 GCF_013391475.1 Oceaniferula marina
AGAAACAAAACCTGGCCAGTCAGCTACTAGTGGTCGAGTGCAGCGACTTGTTATGCAATTTGGTTTCCTCCGTCTTTCCTGATGCTTTTACGAATGACTCGGAATACAGATTTCAGCGAATCTCGATCAAGCATTCATTCCGCCTTGCGAGGAAAACCGTTGAATCCACTGAGTGAACAAACTTATGGTTTCATCCTTCGAGCCGCTTCGGAATAATCAACCATTTGAATGATCTGCCTATTTTTTCGCATAACGTAAAGCTCACCCGCCACGATGAAATGGCAGATGAACGGATTAATAGATTTCCTTTTGAGGAACAGAAACAAAACCTGGCCCGTCAGCTACTAGTGGTCGGGTGCAGCGACTTGTTCTGCCGATTTGTTCCCCCCGCTTTTCTCGTTGCTTTCAAGAGCGAATAGGAATCCATCTTTATTGCTCACAACTTATGGAACGTGACACCCGAATTCGTGTGCCTTGCAAGGAAAGCCGATGATTTCACTGAGTGAACAAACTTATGGTTTCATCCTTCGAGCCGATTCGGGATTATCAACCTTTCTGGAAGTGCTAAGTTTTTTTGCAGAACGTAAAGCACACCGGCAGCGATCATGCGTCGATATGCGAATTAAAGATACAATGACGTAAAACGGTTACCGTCGCAAACTCGACAGCTACTAGCTGTCGGGTGCTGCGACTTGTTCTGCCGATTAGTTTCCCCCGCTTTTCTGGTTGCTTTCAAGTGCGACTCCGAACCCATCTTTCTTGATCACAACCTATGGAACGTGACACCCGAATTCGTGTGCCTTGCGGAGAAAGCTAATGATTCCACTGAGTGAACAAACTTATGGAACGTGACNGTCGCAAACTCGACAGCTACTAGCTGTCGGGTGCTGCGACTTGTTCTGCCGATTAGTTTCCCCCGCTTTTCTGGTTGCTTTCAAGTGCGACTCCGAACCCATCTTTCTTGATCACAACCTATGGAACGTGACACCCGAATTCGTGTGCCTTGCGGAGAAAGCTAATGATTCCACTGAGTGAACAAACTTATGGAACGTGACACCCGAATTCATGTGCCTTGCAAGGAAAGCCGATGAATAATCTGAGTAATCAAACTTATGGTTTCATCCTTCGAGCCGATTCGGAATAGTCAACATTCCTGGAAGTGCTGAGTTTTTTTTGCAGAACGTAAAGCACACCGGCAGCGATCAGGCGCCGATATACGAATTAAAGATACAATGTCGTAAAATCGTTTGCCGTCGCAAACTCGACAGCTACTAGCTGTCGGGTGCTGCGACTTGTTCGACTTGTTATATCTACTCAACTTGTTCACTCTTCCAATGATCATCCAACTCTCGAAGATGCTTACTGTGAATATAATTAACACCTATGCTTGGAACACGAATATATCTCCCAGTAATAACCCAATCATCTTCATTAAAATACGCATTAATGTCTTCAGTATACTTCCTAACTGCTAAATCAAAATATGTAGGGGAAGTGTTGGATGAGAAGATTAGATCATTCGCGGCTCCTCGACCTTCACGAAGAGAGAGGCCATCATCAGTTCGACTTGATTGTGGAGCACCTCTGCAATCAAGAGTAGCGCCTAATTCTCTAATGGCAGGTGTATCACCTATCTCTTCAACTACGGATAGAGTATACCATAGGCCGTCACCATCAGAGGTGATAATGATCACCTCTGAATTAGAGAGACTTGAGGAAAGCAATTTAACTTCTGCCTTAGACGTCTTCTTATGTAATAGCCAAATACCTTCTATATCGGCATCAGACTTATATTCAAGGGTAACCTCTTTGGAGGCATTTTCGCCCTCAGAGATAACAGCCCTATTCTTACAAGAAACAAAGCTCATTACGGACAAGAAAATGATGAACAGTTTTTTCATGATTTTTTGTCGAACGTAAAGCACACCGGCCGTGATGAACCAGTTGCATAAGTTTATAAGTTTCAATCGTGTAGAACAGCCGAAAAACCTGGCCAGTCAGCTGCTAGCGGTCGGGTGCTGCGACTTGTTATGCCAGTTTATTTTTTGGCAATTATGGTCTGCGATACCACTCTTGTAATTGCTGAAGAATATCCGGACTATCATCTAAAATACTTACAACTGAATCCCATGAACTTCGAAGAACTACAGGCACCTCAGAAGTATCTGAGAGACGAATCAGGCTGATAAGAAACACACCACAATAGTAGATCAGAGTAGAATCTCTCTGGCTTATCAAAAGCGCAACTAGTTCATCGATAGCATCAAATGCCTCATGTGGCGACAGCTCTGAAGTGGTCCCCTCGATTAGAGAACTGAAAAACCATTCGTCATGCTGAAGCGCTTGTTCCCAATCCGAAGATAACGCATCAATGAAAGGCTGTATATTTGTGGATGCAGTCATACGCTTCCCATTTTTTGCATAACGTAAAGTTCACCGGCCGCGATGTAAGCGTCGATGACACGATTAAAGTTTCAATTCTGTAGAACAGCCTAAAAACCTGGCCAGTCAGCTACTAGCGGTCGGGTGCAACGACTTGTTAGCTCAGATTATTCTTGTTTATCAATCAACTCATTGGCGGTTTTATCCTTGAGACGATCAGTTACTATGATCATCAGTAGATAAAAGCATATAGCCCAGAGTGCAGAAGCAAGTCCAAATATAGTCCATATTATTCTACTCTTATTACTCGAATACTCACGCTTCCACATCCAGACAGCTGTAACAACACCAGGAAGGCTAGCAGCCAACGTAGTAAGCCAAAGCAAACCAGTAGAATCAAATGATCCTCCCTGCTTCACCATATAAGCAATAGAAACGGGTATTCCCAGTCCTGCCAGAAATGAGCGGACTAAATGGGCTGCTGCGAACCAACAAAGAAATATCTCAAAATTTTTGCGTAACGTAGACAGTGTTTCTGTATTCATTTTTTTAGCTAACGTAAAGTTCACCGGCCGCGATGAAAGCGTCGATGAAACGATTAAAGTTTCAATTCTCTAGAACAGTAGCAAAACCTGGCCAGTCAGCTACTAGCGGTCGGGTGCAACGACTTGTTGGGCTTGTTGATTTTCAGCTTCAATCCTATGGAACCGCCATCCATCGTCAAACTGTGAAAAACTCACAAAATATCCATCATCCACATTGCAATACAGCACAATTAGGCCCTCACCATGAGACTGGCGTGACCCATAATGCTCGACATAGATACTTGCGGTTGTTGACCTGTGAGGATGAAGCAGCGCATACAGCACATTATGTAGGTTAAATTGAGGGTGCGGGACATCACCTGAATTATCATACCAGTCAGCAATCACGTGCTGTGCTTCTAGAGGAATATCCGAACTAATCTCCAAAGGTGGCTTCAGGTATAAACTTCGCAGACTGTAGGTTGAGTAAGCTAGAATAATAAGCGACAAACAGATAACTAGTCTCACCAGTAAAGAGCGTTTCATTTTTTTGCCCAACGTAAAGTTCACCGGCCGCGATGGAAGCGTCGATGAAACGGTTAAAATTTCAATTCTAAGAAACAGTAGTAAAACCTGGCCCGGAAGCTACTAGCGGTCGGGTGCAACGACTTGTTAGCCCAGTTTTTGATTATACTGCTTTGACCTAAAAATGATCCAAACCACATATAGCACTGGTATGGATGTGATTATCCAGAATGTGGCAACATGAAATCTACGAATTGTCTCTATTCTCTCCCAAGACCAACCATCAGCCAAAGTGTCATAAATACGGCAAGAATCTAGCTCACCGATAAAACCGAGAAAAGCTCCTGTGTCGTCAGAACATTGAAATGCCCTATCATGAATAATAAAAGACCATGACGCACTCACGAGCAAGCTTCCGATAATTACGCCGCCGAGAAGCATGAAACAACCATTGATACTGATTTTCAATATGTTTGGTGTAGTCATGCTATTTTTTGGCTAACGTAAAGTTCACCCGTGGCGATGGAAGCTCGGATAAACGGTTAAAGTTTCAATTCTGATTAATGGTCGAAAAACTTGGCAGGTTAGCTACTAGCCATCGGGTGCAACGCCTTGTTCGGCTTGTGTTATTAGAGCATTTCTGGGGCTGTTGCGTTCTAACCATCGACGCTCATACTTGTAGGCCTTAAAGACAAAAACCACCCAATCATTGGCAACTCTGTCATCCAACTTTTTAACGTTCTTAATCCTTGTGGTCAGAAACCAACTTCCTTTCTTAACTCCAGTCTCAATCATCGTAGAATGAATGTCTATTATCTCGATTCCCTTAAGACCTTCGGCAGATATTTTGGCTGTAGTGCCATTAGAAAACACGAATTCTACAGCCACAACTTTAGGGATCTTATGCCGTTTATCTCCATGTGCCAGTCCTCCAATGTCGAAGCTGAAAATAGCTTTCCGCCCTTGTCCATAATCCACCGTAATTTTGGATACCTTGAATGGTATAGTTGAAGTTCCAAAACTTGTTGTTGCGGTAAATATGGCGATGAATATTGCCAGTAGTATTGTTTTCATAATTGTTATTGCCGAACGTAAAGCACACCGGCAGCGATCAGGCGCCAATATGCGAATTATAGATACAATGACGTAAAAGGGTTTGCCGTCGCAAACTCGACAGCTACTAGCTGTCGGGTGCTGCGACTTGTTCGGCTTGATTTGTGCCTAAATTGGAAGATGGTTTACTAAAGGCTAAAATAAAGAGTGCCAATATAATGCAAACCTGCACAAATGCTGCAGGCATCATATAGGTCAGCTCATGGATCCCAGTCCCCAAATCGATCATCAAATCTTTATTAGGGTGCTCACGAATTCCATCAGGTAAAACTACTCCTTGATCTCGTAACTTTGAATACGCCTCAAGTTCACCTAAATCTTGACCTAATCTAAAGCGTATATTCCCGTAATCGCTCCTAAGATAGGACATATGAACAAACCATGAAATGGAACATGCCATTTGGAGTATGGCTATTATTATAAGTTCTTTCTTCATTTTTTGCCGAACGTAAAGTTCACCGGCGTAGAGTGATGGTATCCTTCACTGTGTTGTTAATGGTTAAAACTACCTAAAAAATTTGGCTGCGCAGCTACTCTACGTCGGGTGCAACGACTTGTTAGCTTTTTTGTTTTTTATAGGCCTGCGTATATTTTGCATTTGTATCATGAAACTCCATCCCCAGTTCCTTTAGAAGTATCTTCAGGCTCTTAAAGTCCCAATAAGGAGCAAATTCGCCTAATGGAATAGCTAGCCCTACATTAAAATCCAAACTTATGCTACCAATTATCTTGCTATCTACATCATAAAAAATAAATGCGTGATGCGGCTCAAAAAGACTCTTCTTGGTAGCATCTTCCATGCTTTTGTCTGTAATAGCCTTAAAAAGTCTCTTTATCTGGTTTTTAGACAACGCTTGTGATGTGAGATATATGCCTTTAGATAGTTTCGCTCCATCAACAGCCAGAGCATCATAAACTTTATGATTTTTGTTTTGGGTGTAATCATAGGTAACTGCAATGACTTTCGAGTATTTTAAGCCAGGCCACTCTGATGGCTTATACCTCTTTTGTTTTTGAGCGCTAACGTGAGTAAGTGAAACGACAATCAAAATTAGTGTGATATGGATTCGGAAGTTTTTCATATTATTAGCTAACGTAAAGTTCACCGGCCGCGATGTAAGCGTCGATGAAACGATTAAAGTTTCAATTCTCTAGAACAGTAGAAAAACCTCGCCCGGCAGCTACTAGCGGTCGGGTGCAACGACTTGTTAGCCGTTTTGAATTCTCATTCTTTTGAACTTGAGGAACTTATCTCCACCTACCCCAAAGTTCTTCGACAGCCATAGGGTATCACCCTCAATCATAAATTCGTCATCTATGAACAGATATTTCAGCTTTTCTTTTCCCTTACCCTTCGTGTAATCCATCGTTAACTCCCCATTGCGGATATGATACAACCCCTTATCCGTCTTCACAGAACCATCTTTAGTCCTCACAGTATCAGTGAAGACTCCATTATTACTGAAAATGAGTTGTCGGCTATATCCGCTTTTATCAGAATGCTTCCATTTTCCTATGATATCAGCTTGAAGTTCCTGATCAGCCTTTGGCTTCGCCTCAGGATAATCAAATTGTGCAGACAAAGACAAAATAAGAAGCAGTTGCAAAACTATGACGAGAGGTGTCTTCATATTTTATTGGCTAACGTAAAGTTCACCCGCAGCGATCAAAGCGCAGACAAACGGTTAATGTTTCAATTCTGATTAACTGTAGCAAAACCTGGCACGGTAGCTACTAGCTGTCGGGTGCAACGACTTGTTAGGCACATTCTATTTCGATAGCCCCTAATTGTGAATCCCACCAGATTTCAAAGTAGTGCTGACTAGATCGCCATGTATCCTCTCGATCAATTTGAAGCCATGTCTTGAGCCTAGGCAAACCTTCGATCATTAATTCCGAATATATCTCTTCTTTGTATTTATAGAGAATGGGATATATATATAAGTGTTCCCGCTCTCCAATATATGGACACTTTGAATGATCTCGTGGTGTTGCAGCTCTGATATCACGATTTGTGTATAGAAACTCGACTAATAGCTTTTTAGCGTAGGGATTTCGCAAGACTTCGATGTAAGATTGATATCTAAACGGAGTTTGCAAAAAGTTAAGCGTAATTCTCTTAGAAATCACATCACCAAGGGACATACTCATATCTGTAGCATTTAAGGGGTAGATCGTCCCTTTTGCTAATTTCGCTTTGTGTGATGTCTGTATCATTTTCGCCTAACGTAAAGTTCACCCGCGGCGATGAAAGCCCAGATAAACGGTTAAAGTTTCAATTTTGATTAATGGTCTAAAAACCTGACATGTCAGCTACTAGCCGTCGGGTGCAACGACTTGTTAGGCTGAATTATTTTGTTGCTTCACGGATTAATGCTTCTGGACTCTCAAACATCACATCAACCATCTCAGCTTGTGATTCATCAATTCGCTTAACCAAAACATCGATATCATCAACTTCAATGAGCCGAGGCTTATCGGCGGGGCTCAACCATGTCACGCTTCCCTTAGATGGCACAATCTCATGAGTCGATCCATCCTTGAAGCTTATGATCCACTTGCCACTAGCGCCAGTGTAACTCTGATTACTCGGAAATTCAGAACAGATGATAAGCCAATCAATATTCTTTAGTCCGTCATCAGTTCCTGTCCACAAATATTTAACATATAAATTGCCATATCCACGCCCACTAGATCCTGATGAGGTTCCACCAATCTTACATGCAGGAGTAATTATGACGGCTATGAGGAGAACTGATATGACGAGTAAATTTTTCATGTGCGATGTCTTCATATTATATTGCCTAACGTAAAGTTCACCCGCCGTGATGGAAGCGTCGATAAACGGTTAATCTTTCAATCTTGTAGAGCAGTAGCGAAACCTGACTACTCAGCTACTAGCGGTCGGGTGCAACGACTTGTTCGACGATTTTTTTGTTACTGAAATACGTCTAGAAACAAGGCGCAGCATAATCTGATATATCACTAATGCCATCAATAGCACTCCCAGTGTCAGAAATAAGTTTCCCCACTCAGGTAGAGAGGAACCCAAGAGTTCTTCAATCGGCATACATATCGACGTGAATATAAAAAATCCAGAAGCCCTCAGAGCCTCACGGTGCATACCAATAATGCTACCGTTATCATCAAACGTTTTTAACGGATAAACCCATGCAATAAGAAATAGAGCCAGCGATACACTGAGTCCCGAATGACGGATTTCATCGGCAATCCCAAACGTATCACTCAACCGTAACCATGCTACACCAACAATAAGAATACTCAGTATTGATATTGAATAGAATGTGTATCGTTGAGGTTTGCTATGCATGATATTTTTTGTCGAACGTAAAGTTCACCGGCCGCGATGGAAGCGTCGATGAAACAATTAAAGTTTCAATTCTGTAGAACAGCTGAAAAAGCCTGGCCAGTCAGCTACTAGCGGTCGGGTGCAACGACTTGTTCTGCTTGTTATTATTTCTTCCACTCAGCCTTTAAACCCTTATAAACAGCTAATCTTTTGCGGAACCAAACCCCTGATAAAACCACTCCGATTGGGGCAATTATGATGGCCATGGGTAATAAACCAGTATTTTGTTTAGCTAAGTTTTTAGCAGCAGAGTGTCGACCAGTAGTTCTCACCCCTCGTTCGGCATCATTTTTGGCTGCCCATAATATACAAGGGAGAGCAATAGAGAAAACAATACCCAACATAGGAGCTTTAAGTCTCAGTTTCGCGGCGGCAACATGCTCATCTGTAACCACAGGCACCTGATTCCCAGAAGCAGTAACAGTAGTCGCAGCTTGTAAATTTGGAGACAAAGAAGCCTGTTGTAGAGCGGTTGCTTGTATCCATTCGCTTCCTCCAACGATACAAATCATCTCTTGTGCTTGTATTTGTCCTGACTGTAACATTTGGAGTATTTGAGATTCAGGGTAAGGTCCGTAATTCTGGTTATCGCGGTGTAAGTAGTAGTTATTCATATGATTTTTATTTTTTGCAGAACGTAAAGCACACCGGCAGCGATGTACCAGAAGTGCAAAGTTTAAAGTTTCAATCTCTATTCCAAAGTCGATAAATCCTGGCCCGACAGCTACTAGCTGTCGGGTGCTGCGACTTGTTCGGCTTGTTTTTTGTGGTGCTTGTATATGCGCTCGAAATATTCCTTTTCTCGGGGCAAACGAAATAGTTTACCGTCTGTATGCCCCCGAGGTAGATTTGGACTCTTAATACCAAATGGCTGTGTGCCTTGGTCAAAATACGTTAAGCGATCATCTTCTGAATGATAACGGCCGCAACAAATTAACTCTAGATGAGTATGCTTGCGGCCTCGGAAGGCGACGGAAATATCAATCCACTGCGGAACTCGTTGGTCACGGCAAAGCAAATTAACCACCTCCTTCGCATCTAAATCGTTGTGAATCACGTTATTGTCTTCGGGAAATATTACTTCGTCCGTGGCGCGATTACCATCGTAGGATGAGTTCAGAATCGTAGTATAGCGAAAGTCGTAAGGCAGCTTGTCACGAACCATAGTCAATGCGAATCGCGTTACATAAAACGATGCAGCGTCGAGTCGTAGTCTGAAGTCGGAGGAACGCATGATTTTTTGCCGAACGTAAAGCTCACCCGCCACGATGAAATGGCAGATGAACGGATTAATAGATTTCCTTTTGAGGAATAGAAACAAAACCTGGCCAGTCAGCTACTAGTGGTCGGGTGCAGCGACTTGTTATGCAATTAGTTTCCCCCGTCTTTCTGGTTACTTTCAAGAGCGATTAAGAATACAGATTTTGCTGATCGCTGATCAGAATAATCGCTTAGCCTTACAAGGAAAACCGTTGAATCCACTGAGTGAACAAACTTATGGTTTCATCCTTCGAGCCGATTCGGAATAGTCAACCATTCGAATGATCTGCCTATTTTTTCGCATAACGTAAAGCACACCGGCCGTGATGTAATGGCAGATGGGCGAGTTAAAGTTTCAATCCTCAAAGAACAGTCAGAAAAACCTGGCCACTTAGCTACTAACGGTCGGGTGCTGCGACTTGTTCTGCNTGAATCCACTGAGTGAACAAACTTATGGTTTCATCCTTCGAGCCGATTCGGAATAGTCAACCATTTGAATGATCTGCCTATTTTTTCGCATAACGTAAAGCACACCGGCCGTGATGTAATGGCAGATGGGCGAGTTAAAGTTTCAATCCTCAAAGAACAGTCAGAAAAACCTGGCCACTTAGCTACTAACGGTCGGGTGCTGCGACTTGTTCTGCTGGTTCAATTCTCATAGTTTTAATCTTTGGAATGTCGCTTGTAAAATGATGAAGTTTCGATGTACCTTTAGATGTTTGAACCTCAATCCATCCTGACTTATACTTACTTTTCTTAAACATGAAAACTACTTCATCATCTTTAGTCCTATCATCAATTTGATTGACGTCCCTTATAGGAATAGAAAGAAAGAGCTCATCATCCTCCCAATCACTAGGCTCTATTGAAGCTTTATAAAGGGATGTCAAACTCAACTCCCGCAAAAGGGAATCAGGTATAACTATTGTAGATTTCGGTTTCTTAACAAATAACATTAATTTCTTCACCTTCACTATGGGATTACCATGAATAGTGGCGAAGATGCGGTAGGATCCATCAAATTCAATATTAACGACCGAAACCCTAGTAGGGGCAACAGAGCCTAAGCAGTTTGAAGCAATCGAAATAAAAAGTATGATTTTGAGAAAACAGTTCATTTTTTTGCAGAACGTAAAGCACACCGGCAGCGATGTACCAG
>NZ_JACBAZ010000023.1 GCF_013391475.1 Oceaniferula marina
GCGGGGAAACTAATCGGCAGAACAAGTCGCAGCACCCGACAGCTAGTAGCTGTCGAGTTTGCGACAGGTAACCTTTTTACGACATTGTATCTATAATTCGCATATCAGCGCATGATCGCTGCCGGTGTGCTTTACGTTCGGCAAAAAATGAATAAATTTCTAAATCAACTTAAAAGCCTTGATCCAGGAGATGCTGTGGAAGCAGACGAAATCGATGGAATCTATGACCTAGTCGATTCGTTTTTCCAAGAACAGGGTAAGTTAGATCAAAATGCACAGAAAGCCATCATAGGGTTATTTGAGAAATTCCCAACCGATTATTATAGTCACGTGTTATGGAATATAATTCATGGCTTAGAGCATTTTGGAGGTTACGAAAAATGCTTAATAGACAGTGTTACAAATAGCCCTTCATGCACTGGCGTTGTAATGGTGTCGCGATTACTGAATGGGGGCTTTTATGAGTTTGAAGGATTGAGCTACCTATCGCTGCTGAATGATACTTCAACGCGAACCGATTGTTCCGAAGAGGTTAGTCAGCGTGCTGGCGAACTAATATCCTCATATAATAAAAAACAAGCCGAACAAGACGTTGCATCCAACCTATGAGTAGCTGCGCAGCCAAGTTTTTGCTTGGTTTGAACCATTAAAAACAAAGTATAGTTTACCCTCACTCATAGGTGGATGAACTTTACGTTATGCGAAAAAATAGGCAGATCATTCGAATGGTTGACTATTCCGAATCGGCTCGAAGAATGAAACCATAAGTTTGTTCACTCAATGGATTCAACGGTTATTCTCGCAAGGCGGAATGAATGCTTGATCGAGATTCGCTGAAATCTGTATTCCGAGTCATTCGTAAAAGCATCAGGAAAGACGGAGGAAACCAAATTGCATAACAAGTCGCTGCACTCGACCACTAGTAGCTGACTGGCCAGGTTTTGTTTCTGTTCCTCAAAAGGAAATCTATTAATTCGTTCATCTACCATTTCATCGTGGCGGGTGAGCTTTACGTTCTGCAAAAAAACTAAGCACTTCCAGAAAGGTTGATAATTCCGAATCGGCTCGAAGGATGAAACCATAAGTTTGTTCACTCAGGTTATTCATCGGCCTTCCCTGTAAGGCACACGAATTCGGGTGTCACGTTTCATAAGTTGTGAGCAATAAAGGTTGATTCCTATTCGCGCTTGAAAGTAACGAGAAAAGCGGGGGAAACAAATCGGCAGAACAAGTCGCTGCACCCGACCACTAGTAGCTGCCGTGCCAGGTTTTGTTTCTGTTCCTAAAAAGGAAATCTATTAATTCGTTCATCAATCATTTCATCGTGGCGGGTGAGCTTTACGTTATGCAAAAAAAATGAACGCACTCAAACTACTACAGCTTTTTCTGATTTGCTTCCTTGTTTCATGTGGCAGAGAAGGCAAGCCGAAACTAGACGAAACAACTCCTCACTTCGTCATGGTCGGAAACCAAGATGAAGGAGTTGGTAAAGTTATTGTTGGGATGGGTGATACTCCGACCGTATTGTTGCTTAGCGGGAATTATCTTTTTGCTAGTGGTGAGAAATTAGCACCTGATAAATGGGTTTTCAAAATACTTCAATTAAAACCAAAGCAAGAAGAAGCATCTCTAATGATTAATACAGGATCTCAGATGTACTACAATGATGATGAAGAGTTGCTCAACATTGACGGTGCATTTACATTGAATGGAAGCATTCCCACATGGACTGGGAAGTATGCCGATTTAGAAGACGTTATCCCAAGTGCTGTTAAAACAAATAAATAGCATAACAAGACGTTGCACCCGATGGCTAGTAGCTGCCGAGTCAGGTTTTAAGTCTGTTCTTCAGTATAGAAACTTTAATCTTTTCATCCACGGTTTCATCGCCACGGGTGAACTTTACGTTCGCTAAATAATAATCCAATCCTATGAAAACAAAATTACTACTCCCACTATCGGCATGTATTGCGGCATTTTCGTCGTGTGCTGATCACGGCACGCCAGATCAACAAGTGAGGGTAACAGCTAAGATTGTATCTCACGAAGGAACACGCGACTTACCTAGCGTGATGATGCGTAACATTGATCAGGCATTAATCGAGCTGAAAACCAATAGAGATCAGCCAACGGGAATTGTCGCATCCTATAAGACATCGCAGAATGAGGGTGATGTAGCATTTAGTGGGTATTTTAAGGTTGGCGAAGATAAAAAAGATTTTGGAGAAACCCCTGCTGATGGGAAAACTAGGATAGTAGTCTTTAATGAGACAACTCGTGTAATAGTTGGAGCAACTCGAGTTGATGCAACAGGCGCTAAACTAAAACTGAGCGAACAAGTCGCAGCACCCGACAGCTAGCAGCTGTCGAGTTTGCGACGGCAAACCTTATTACGTCATTGTATCTTTAATTCGTATGCCGACGCCTGATCGCTGCCGGTGTGCTTTACGTTCTGCAAAAAAAATCATGAAACACACACTCATTGTATACATCGCGTTGTTTGGTTTATTAGTCACCCCATCTAATTCGCAAGAATCTAAGATTACTGGTAACGTTAAGAAAGTCCTGACTAAGGTCGAGTTAGAAGGCCGCTGGCAAACTGTTCAAATGGGCGGTGAAGACATAGGTGACCATATAGATCAAATTGAGTTCATCTTTAAGAGGGATGGAAGCTTTAAAGCTAGCGCTACTATTAAAGGAGAAGGGGTAGTTTCATATGAAGGCTCCTACAAAATTAAAAAAAGCCAACTTATATTGAAGATCGCGGGTGAGGATGCACAGAATTCATCCTATTCTTTTCGCAACGGTAATCTTGTCCTCCACGATGATAAAATTGATTCTTGGATTGAACTGAAGAAGCAAGTTAAGCCAGAAATAAAACGGCAGAACAAGTCGCAGCACCCGACAGCTAGTAGCTGATTGGCCGAGGTTTGGCGGCTGTTCGTCAGCATCGAAACTTTAAATTTTGCGCAACTGGCACATCGCTGCCGGTGTGCTTTACGTTCGACAAAAAATGAAAACCTTTATTAAACGTGCGGGGTTATTTCTTCTGTTGGCAATTGTATCAGTCATTATTTATGCCAATTTGAAACCTGATCAATATCACACCTCTGAGAGAATCGAATGGAAGGATAAAGCCATTGCTGAATTGAGCGGTATTGAGCCTGCAAAAGGTATTCCGCCTTTCGAATATACTGTTGATGGATGGTTTTCTCCACAGGGTCTGTTGATGGAAGATGGCAGTTGGATTGCATATCGACAGGTGTGCCACAAGGAGAAGCCTGAGATATACGATATTTTCATCGGTCAAGCATCGGATGGTAAGTGGTATTATTCGACATATCACTTTTGCATTGGTGCAATAACGATAATGGAGGAGCAACCCAAATCATTGAGTGCTTTTATTGATCAGTGTGCATTAGTTGAGTTTGACGGAGCATCTGACGATTGCTTGTTGCCAACGTGGCCACCAAAAGAATAATGGTCGAACAAGTCGTTGCACCCGACAGCTAGTAGCTACCGTGTCAGGCTTTAAGTCTGTTAATCAGAATTGAAATATTAATCATTTCATCTGCGCTTACATCGCTGCGGGTGAACTTTACGTTATGCGAAAAAATAGGCAGATCATTCAAATGGTTGACTATTCCGAATCGGCTCGAAGGATGAAACCATAAGTTTGTTCACTCAGTGGATTCAACGGTTATTCTCGCAAGGCGGAATGAATGCTTGATCGAGATTCGCTTAAATCTGTATTCCGAGTCATTCGTAAAAGCATCAGGAAAGATGGAGGAAACCAAATTGCATAACAAGTCGCAGCACCCGACCGCTAGTAGCTGACAAGCCAGGTTTTTCGCCTGTTTTTCATAATTTAAACTTTAATCTTTGCGCATCTGGCACATCGCGGCCGGTGTGCTTTACGTTCGGCAAATAAATATGAGAGCTGTATCTTTAGCGGCGTTGGCCATTTTCGTGTTTTCCAGTTGCAAGAAAGCCCCTGTATCAACGAACGCAGGAGAACATGTCATAGGTGTATTTGAAGTTGCAGCATCTAAGACTGTGACTTTCGAGGTGTCTTTTACAGAAGCTCGGAGGATTGGTTTCAGCACGAATATAAGTTGGGAGGAGATGGAGCGCGTGGGCAAGCAGTTGGCTCCCGATGGGTTTATGAGTTTAACTGCTGTTGACTTAAATAGACCTTCTGATGGTTTTGGGCTAGGAAGCCATTTTGGGGCTTCCGCTGTTGTTAAACCTGAAGAGTCAGGGATTTCGAAGTTTGAGATCGTCAATAATTCTAACGAAGATTTAACCGTAAGAGTCTATTGGGATGAAAAATAGTGGCCGAACAAGTCGCAGCACCCGACGGCTAGTAGCTGACTGGCCTGGGTTTGGTGACTGTTCGTCAGAATCGAAACTTTTAACTTAGCACTACTGGCACATCGCCGCCGGTGTGCTTTACGTTCGGTAAAAAAATGATATGGCTAAGTCGAAGTTCAGAGGCGAACTAAAAGAGCTTTCGAATCTATTGACCGTGATGGTTTTACTGATCTTGCCCGGTGTTATATCATACTATATTTGTCGCGATTATAAGGGACGTGGCAATAGCCCTGAGAATGCGCCAATGGCAGCTGTAGTAGTCGCATTNATGAAAAATAGTGGCCGAACAAGTCGCAGCACCCGACGGCTAGTAGCTGACTGGCCTGGGTTTGGTGACTGTTCGTCAGAATCGAAACTTTTAACTTAGCACTACTGGCACATCGCCGCCGGTGTGCTTTACGTTCGCTAAAAAAATAAAAGCAGATCATGAGACCGAAGTGGGCATTCCAACTTTTACCGAATACACCACACGTTCTCGGAAAAGGTTTTCGCGTTGATCATGATACTCAAGCGATAGAAGATGAAGTGAACAGCGTATTGCAGTGTAAATTCAATTTCCACGGGATAAGTAAGGTCGTAATTCGACTTGGACCAAAAGAAGGGGATAAAGATTATGTCGAGTCACATGGGGTTGCACAAAAGCTTTACAGTGATTTTGATGTGCATGAATACAAAGACCTCGAAAAAAATGAGAAGATCCAATACATGCGTGGAATCATCTTTGAGGTATTAGATTGGTTATACGATAATTTTGATGATGCTCAGTGTTTCCGTGCTGCAAAAGAAAAACTAAGCGAACAAGTCGCAGCACCCGACAGCTAGCAGCTGACTGGCCAGGTTTTTCGACTGGTTTACAGGATTGAAACTTATAAATTTGCGCATCTGGCACATCGCTGCCGGTGTGCTTTACGTTGGGCAAAATATACTCAATGAAACGTCAATGGCTAAAACGAGTTGTTTTGATTTCAATACTTGGCACAGCATTTTGGGCGGCCACAATGTTGACTGCCTATACTGATCGAGCATACATTTGTGAGAATACAGGCTCTCGACATGGTTGCCGCGAGTGGTTTTTCGGAATTAAGACAAAGGTGTGGTATCACGAATCAGCATTAGAACGGTTCTTGAAGAGTGAAAACCCTCAAATCCTACGTCATCGGTGGACATCGTACAACGGGACTGGGTATAGTTTGATTCCAGTTATGAAGAGTTTTGGTCACGGTAGACCAGGTTTGATCTTAACCCCGTCACGTGAAATGTTGGATGACTATGTTCTATCGCTTTCGAGAGAGGATCGACTTGAACTGTATCACGTATTTTGTAGTGCTGATGATGACCTTATCAAAGACCATGTTCAGTATATTTTCGATGCTCAGGATTGAATATTATCAAAACAAGCCCAACAAGTCGCAGCACCCGACCGTTAGCAGCTGACTGGTCAGTTTTTTTGGACTGTTCTACACGATTGAAAATTTAAAATCGCCCATCGACCATTACATCACGGCCGGTGTGCTTTACGTTCTGCAAAAAAATCACTTCTCTTCTTGAAATCCGAAAATATACCATTAATATACCTCTATGGATTTTGAGTTCGATCCGAAAAAATCTCATATCAACGAGAAGAAGCATGGTATCGGTTTTGAGGAAGCTCAATTTCTATGGAGAGATCCGCGTCGTGTAATCGTTGAAGCTCGTAGCGAATCTGAACCTCGGTTTGCCATTATCGCGCAATTAAGGGGGAAGGTTTGGACAGGCATATTCACACCGCGAGGCGATTCCGTCCGTATTATATCAGTNGCAACTGGCACATCGCGGCCGGTGTGCTTTACGTTCTGCAAAAAAATCACTTCTCTTCTTGAAATCCGAAAATATACCATTAATATACCTCTATGGATTTTGAGTTCGATCCGAAAAAATCTCATATCAACGAGAAAAAGCATGGTATCGGTTTTGAGGAAGCTCAATTCCTATGGAGAGATCCGCGTCGTGTAATCGTTGAAGCTCGTAGCGAATCTGAACCTCGGTTTGCCATTATCGCGCAATTAAGGGGGAAGGTTTGGACAGGCATATTCACACCGCGAGGCGATTCCGTTCGTATTATATCAGTAAGGNAAGCATGGTATCGGTTTTGAGGAAGCTCAATTTCTATGGAGAGATCCGCGTCGTGTAATCGTTGAAGCTCGTAGCGAATCTGAACCTCGGTTTGCCATTATCGCGCAATTAAGGGGGAAGGTTTGGACAGGCATATTCACACCGCGAGGCGATTCCGTCCGTATTATATCAGTAAGGAGATCAAGACATGGTGAAGAACAAGGATACTATCAAAGCTGAAGACTTGGATAAGAAATTTGATGCTGGTGAAGATATTTCTCAGTACCTGAACTGGGACAAGGCCGTGCGTCCTGGCCTTGAGCAGCGCAGAGTTAATGTAGATCTGCCTATCTGGATGATTAATTCGCTTGATGTTGAAGCAAAGCGTGTAGGTGTCACTCGGCAGTCCGTAGTCAAAGTTTGGCTCGCGGAAAGATTAAAAGCAGAACAAGTCGCTGCACCCGACCATTAGTAGCTGCCGTGTCAGGTTTTGTTTTGGTCTTTCAAAAGGAAACCTATTAATCAGCTTATCAACCATTTCATCATGGCGGGTGAGCTTTACGTTAGCCAAAAAAATACGATGAAACTGATCGCAACGGCTGTTATAATACTTCTTCTGAGTGGGGTCATGAATGCCGCAGAGGAGAAGGAGATTGTTTTGAAGGACGGCTCGCTTGTTGGTATGCACAAGAAGTATTCTCCCGCATCTTTCGACTTAAGGGGGCTATCTCTTACCATAAAAGACAAGAAACTTGTTTTTCCAATGGGGCTGAGAAGCCTCTTGATGTATCAACCAGATGGAGACCCTTTTGGCGAGCCATCTGATGCTGAATGGAAGCCATATCCTTATACTTATAAATTTTACGTGTTACCCGAAGAATTGTATTCTAAGGACGAGCTTCCCCCAAGTATATTGATTATTATACGATCAACGAAAAAGCATGCTCATTATAGCCTTTTAATTGATATGGAGACTCTTGAATTTATTCGTGCGGATTTGGTTGTAAGAGATTTTGGAAGAGTCCCAATTGATTTAGACGGTGTTCCTGATAAACCGAGGAAAAAATCGGGCTAACAAGTCGCAGCACCCGACAGCTAGTAGCTGACTGGCCAGGTTTTTTTGGCTGGTTTAAAGAATTGAAACTTATAATCTTTGCGCATCTGGTACATCGCTGCCGGTGTGCTTTACGTTCGGCAAAAAATGAAAGTTCTGATGGCATCAACGCTGATTGTATTTGGCTGTGTCTGGCTACTATATTCTATGATTATGCCTTCGGTAAATCGTAGCGCAGCATTAAGTAATGCCATGCAGCTAGAAGCAAATCTTGAAGCATGGGCATATTCAAAAGCTTCACAGGGGAAACTTAATCAAAATGATATCGATGAGATTTTTTCCGAAAAAAGAGGTTTAACACTAGGAGGAGAAAACCCCGAAAACTCTTTTCAAGAGATGATCAAAGATATTGTTTATTCTAGCGCTCCTCCTATCTGGCCGGGAGTTGTTGCGATATTTGTAGGGATGCTTGGGGTAGGGTATTCGCTTCGTATTTCACCAAAGAAACAACAAGCCGAACAAGTCGCAGCACCCGACAGCTAGTAGCTGTCGGGCCAGGATTTGGCGACTTTGGAATGGCGATTGAAACTTTAAACTTTGTCACATCTGGTACATCGCTGCCGGTGTGCTTTACGTTAGCCAAAAAAATGAAACTATTTTCACGTCTTCTCAGTAATCGGGCGATCAGCATCTCTGGTGGAAGAGCTGAAGTTGTTAAAGGTAAAATTGATGGTAGGTTGGTTCGTGATATGACGTCACTTTGCGCTGAAATCGGGTTGCAGAGATGTGAGTTGTGGATTGATGGGGAAGGGCGGGTGAGTTTTTCTAGAGAGGTTCCATCGCAGCATCATCAGAAGTTCAGGAATGTTCTATCGATCTACAAATAATAGACACGAAAGTAACATATCCTCTGATAAATAACTAGGCTAACAAGCCGCAGCACCCGACAGCTAGTAGCTGTCGAGTTTGCGACAGTAACCTTTTTACGTCATTGTATCTTTAATTCGCATATCGGCGCCTGATCGCTGCCGGTGTGCTTTACGTTCGGCAAAAAAAATTATGAAACTACCTCATAGCGTTAGTGGTGCGATTAGAACATTCTCGTATTTTCTTTCCAGTGGAACACACTCGATGCTGGAAGGAGTGGATTATCTTGACATCTACGGTTCTGAGCCTAGTGCTATTGAGCAGGTTTACGCCATCTTTGCGAATGTCTTGGAATACGACCATGAGGGTAATATTACGAATTTAAAGCATGCAGAAAAGCGTGCTACGGATTCTCTCCGTGCTTATTGTGACCCTAATTTTGTAGTGAGTCCTCCCTATGAAGAATGGGAGACTGAACTTTACTAGTTAATCAAAACAAGCCGAACAAGTCGCAGCACCCGACAGCTAGTAGCTGTCGATTTTGCGACAGGTAACCTTTTTACGACATTGTATCTATAATTCGCATATCAGCGCATGATCGCTGCCGGTGTGCTTTACGTTCGACAAAAAATTGAACCTTTTAGATCCATCGAAGGCTAGATCTGGCGGCTCAAGGCTGTTTCATTTGGTATTCTAAGCGTCATTATTCCAGTGGCGCTTTTTTGTGCCTGGATTAACGATGGTTTTCCCCTGAACTGGTAGTAAAGTTTAGTGATTTTATAATGGTTTGATCCAAGAATTTCGGTTTTCATGCCGTCTAGCAGATGACGAGATGGCGTGGTTTTCATTCATTCTGAGTGAATTGACCAGTGGCGGCAGCGTTTCAAGCCTCAAGCATTGGCCGTTTTAGGTTTGTAGTCTGTTCATTGTAAGCACATTAAGTTAAGGTTATCCTGTTTAATGCCACTAGAATGGATTAGCTGCGTAGAGAAAATCTGGTCGAACAAGTCGCAGCACCCGACAGCTAGTAGCTGTCGAGTTTGCGACGGCAAACCTTTTGACGACATTGTATCTTTAATTCGTATGTCGGCGCCTGATCGCTGCCGGTGTGCTTTACGTTAGCCAAAAAATATGGAATTAGAGGTAATTCGATCTTCAACTGGGAAAGGCGTAGGTCTTCTTCATTATAGACATACTGCAAATCCTTCGTGGATACCAATTCGTGCGGATTACTTTATTTTTACTCATGACTTAAGCTTGATAGGTAAAGATGTGAAAACAAACGGGAGATATTTTACTCATCGTTATGCAACTTCTGATGATGGTCGATACCTATTAATCGAAGAGATGGAATTTGACGGTAGTCAAGAATCTATAGATCAACATAATAGTCGCTTGATAGTGATTGACGCCGAGAAGTCTATAGAAGGGTATGTTGGATGTATTAAGCGACGCAGAATATTCCCAAAGAGTGTTGATGGCGAAAGGTTAATTTATGCAAAGCAGAAGTTCAGTGAGTCCGGAGTTGAGCATGATTTTGAGCGTGATTTATCAAGTATCACTGAATGGAATAAATTGGGCTAACAAGACGTTGCACCCGACGGCTAGTAGCTGACGAGCCAGGTTTTGCTACTGGTTTACAGAATTGAAACTTTAATCGTTTCATCGGCGCTTTCATCGCCGCCGGTGAACTTTACGTTCGACAAAAAATGAGAATCTTTAGCTTCTGTCTATTGGTTGTAACTTCCTCGATTTGCTCTGGCGGCAAAATTGATGGAGACACTGTGACTAATGAGTGGCATAAAGCCTTTCATGAGACTCTCCATAATCAGACATCTGAATGTTACTTGATATCGATTTATGACGCTAAGAATGGTAAATGGAATAACTGGAAGCCTAAATTAGATATCAAGGCAACTATTGTTGGCGTGGTTAAAGGGACGAAGAACGTTGGTGACAAAATATCATTTCATCGTGTAGGTGATGGAGGATTTAAAGAGGGCTCCAAGTATGAAGGGGAATTATACTACATCTTCTATTACAAGACCCCGATGGATGGGTCTCCTGCTCAAGGCGAGTATCACATAGATGCTCAGGACCCTTTAGCTATGTATAAGTATTCTGAGGCGCTGGCGAAGATTGCTTCAAAGCACCCGCATAAAAAAATCGTCGAACAAGTCGTTGCACCCGACCGCTAGTAGCTGACCAGTCAGGTTTTGCTTCTGTTCTCCAAGATTGAAACATTAACCGTTTATCGACGCTTTTATCGCGGCCGGTGAACTTTACGTTATGCGAAAAAATAGGCAGATTATTCAAACGGTTGACTATTCCGAATCGGCTCGAAGGATGAAACCATAAGTTTGTTCACTCAGTGGATTCATCGGTTTTCCTTGCAAGGCTAAGTGAATATTCTGATCAGCGGTCAGCAAAATCTGTATTCCTAATCGCTCTTGAAAGTAACCAGAAAGACGGGGGAAACTAATTGCATAACAAGTCGCTGCACCCGACCACTAGTAGCTGACTGGCCAGGTTTTGTTTCTATTCCTCAAAATGAAATCTATTAATCCGTTCATCTGCCATTTCATCGTGGCGGGTGAGCTTTACGTTATGCGAAAAAATAGGCAGATCATTCAAATGGTTGACTATTCCGAATCGGCTCGAAGGATGAAACCATAAGTTTGTTCACTCAGTGGATTCATCGGTTTTCCTTGTAAGGCTAAGCGATTATTCTGATCATCGGTCAGCAAAATCTGTATTCTTAATCGCTCTTGAAAGTAACCAGAAAGACGGGGGAAACTAATTGCATAACAAGTCGCTGCACCCGACCACTAGTAGCCGCCGTGCCAGGTTTTGTTTCTGTTCCTCAAAAGGAAATCTATTAATTTGTTCATCAACCATTTCATCGTGGCGGGTGAGCTTTACGTTAGCCAAAAAATATGAAAGAATATCACCACTCATTTATTACAGCTGCAGCGCTTTTCTTTTCGGCAGAGAGGGCTGGGGAAGCGGTTCAGTTCATGATCAATAATCCTTGTGGTGTAATCGTATATTATTTGATTACGATCATTGCATTAGGTTTGGTTTTAAGAGGCTTATACGTAATGCTTCCTTTTCCTTTGTCTGGATTATCAAGGATTGATTTCGATGATGCCCATCCTGATGCATACCTTAAGACTAGATCACAGAGAGTTTTGCTCTATAAACAGTGGAGAAAAAATGAGGCTAACAAGTCGCAGCACCCGACCGCTAGTAGCTGACTGGTCAGGCTTTGCAGCTGATCTAGAGGATTGAAACTTATAAAATTCTGCATCTGGTACATCGCGGCCGGTGTGCTTTACGTTGGGCAAAAAAATATGCGTGTGAAGATGTATTATCAACAACACGGCTAACCTTGTAATCAAACCATATTTATACATGTTCATGAGATTAATCATCGCTGCTGTTTCAGAACTCTCGTTTTGGTGGGGGATTATGACAATATTTACAGCTGCAATATTGGCTGCTGGTGACTTCTTTGGAATTGCTGAAGCAGGTTGGGATGTTTCCGTGATGTTGGCTGTTCAAGGATTGTTTTTTCTGTGTATTTCATTATTCGTAAGGAATCAGCTATCATCAAGAGATGCTTGTCATTCGGAATCAAATCACCTTAAGAAAACCTAGCCCAACAAGTCGTTGCACCCGACCGTTAGTAGCTGCCGTGTCAGCTTTTTCTAAGGCTCTAAAGAATTGAAATTTTAATTCGTTCATCCACCATTACATCACGGCGGGTGAACTTTACGTTCGGCAAAAATAGAGCTGCGCTTTTAAGATTGTTTGGTTGAGCATCAGTGATTCGCACAGCCCAGAAAAATGGGTTCCGAATCGGCAAATCCTCTGAAACACAAAACAAGCCGAACAAGTCGAAGCACCCGACAGCTAGTAGCTGACAGGTCAGGGTTTGGCCGCTGTTCATCAGAATCGAAACTTTAAATTTAGAGCTACTGGTACATCGCTGCTGGTGTTCTTTACGTTCGGCAAAAAATGATCACTTTTACCACAGGCTTCCCTCCAGGTGGCAATTCTGCGCACATTACTGAATCGGGATCTACGATTCCGGAGCCTTTGAGAGGTGAATTGTGTAGTGTCTATGAATCTGCTTATCCCGAAGGGTATATTGCCGTCGGAGTAGATCCTGATGCTGGGATTATAGGGCTGTATCATCGAACATCTGAGACATGGAAGCCACAGGATGATATTGAGGGTATATTCTTGCGTCCTACTCTTCCTGCAAAGGGACCCGGTATGATTGAACTTTCTTGGAGTAGGGAGAGGGTTATGTATCCAGATGGCTTCTTGTGGGTTAGAGGTTACTCCGAAGCAATGCATTTATGGATTCAGAGCTATGCGGTTCGCATTGCTGAATTGATCGGGTGTGAATTTAATGAGCTGGAGTCATATCATGATTGTTAAAAATCAAGCCGAACAAGTCGCAGCACCCGACGGCTAGTAGCTGACTGGCCAGGGTTTGGCCGCTGTTTATCAGAATCGAAACTTTAAATCTTAGCGCTACTGGCACATCGCCGCCGGTGTGCTTTACGTTAGCTAAAAAATGAGAGCAGGTCTGCCGCAAAAGCTAGAGGTCGAGTTTGACGCTAATACTGCCGTTACTCAGTCGATTGTGTTTGCAGGTGCTTTGTGGTGGTTTACATGGTTCCACTTTACTATTAAGTATTTATACGGTTTGCCTATATTCTCGAGTCCTAGCATGGCATTAGTCTATTATGAGCAGATTGAAGGATACCCATTTAGTCTAGCTCAACTATTTTTGTGCTTGTCGATTTTTGCATCGATCCTTGCGCTTATTGGAGTGTGGATGACTTCACTGAAGGGGACGGCTAAGTGGAGACAACGTTTTTTAGTATTTTTGTTCGGTTGCATCTGCTCAGGGTTCTCATGTGCCTGTATTTCATGGGAGGATCAGCACATTGAAGACGCAAAGCGCTGGCGACAGTTCTTAATGGATCACCCTCGTCCAGGTTTTCGAGAAGCTCCTTATGAGATTCGATCACAAAGATGGAAGCATCTAGATGATATGTCGGAGCGCGCAGAACAAAGGAAAAACTGAGCTAACAAGTCGCAGCACCCGACAGCTAGTAGCTGTCGAGTTTGCGACGGCAAACCTTTTTACGTCATTGTATCTATAATTCGCATATCGACGCCTGATCGCTGCCGGTGTGCTTTACGTTCGCTAAAAAATGCGCATATCAATAATAACTATATTTGCAGTCTCTTTTGTTTGCTCGGTGTTTTTAATATTCGAAGAGCTATTTATATACCCTAAGATTGCAATGTGGGTTGCCGACATCAATGTTGACGATCGCATTTCTTCGTTTTCTATGAGTGTGCTTGGATTAGCAGGTTTAGTCCTAGGGGCGGCCGTTTTCTTTTTGATTCTTTCACTGGTGGGTTTAATGATGACCGTCATACCACTGCTAAGGAAAAGGATAACTGAGTCTAGACTGCTAGTTTGCTCATCATTAATGGCAATTATTTCAAGTTCCTTGCTATGTGTATTCAGTTTTGCATTGATTGAGTCTCACATCAGTGTGACTCATAGGATGGAGAGTTACATAGAAAAGAAACAACAAAGCGAACAAGTCGCAGCACCCGACAGCTAGTAGCTGTCGAGTTTGCGACGGCAAACCTTTTTACGACATTGTATCTTTAATTTGCATATCGACGCCTGATCGCTGCCGGTGTGCTTTACGTTGGGCAAAAATATGAACTCATCGCATCCTCCTGAGCTTAAGGGGTTTCATACGAAAAATATGATTCACGCTCTTGCTGTTTTCATGATTCCAGCACTAGCCGGGGGATGGGCCTTCTACAGGCAAGAGTCCTTTTCCGCGCAGGACGAGCTACAGTCAGCATTGCATTGGACATTCATGGGGGGCGTTGCTTTGTTCATGCTGACAATATTGTTTAAGGCGTTAGTCACAGTTCC
Source organism: Oceaniferula marina (assembly GCF_013391475.1). Lineage (NCBI taxonomy): Bacteria > Pseudomonadati > Verrucomicrobiota > Verrucomicrobiia > Verrucomicrobiales > Verrucomicrobiaceae > Oceaniferula > Oceaniferula marina. The sequence goes on from NZ_JACBAZ010000023.1 coordinate 14,370, forward strand.
AAGATGCTCAAAGTGTAATTGTAAGATGAGGCAACTTGAAACCATCACGATAACCGAAAGAGCGTTATTCAATATCAGATCAGAGACAAAGTGGAGAGTTGTTGAATGTCCTCTCTGTCATGACCGTTATAGGATTCCGGGGCTGTCACAGGGATAGCCTTATAATAAAACAAGCCCAACAAGTCGCAGCACCCGACGGCTAGTAGCTGACTGGTCAGGGTTTGGTCGCTGTTCATCAGAATTGAAACTTTAACATTAGCATCAGCGGTTACATCGCCGCCGGTGTGCTTTACGTTCGACAAAAAAGGACAATATAATTCGTGAAACTAGGCATAAGTTATGCTTCAATTATAATCGTTATGAAAACAACACGCACACTGGCTACCCTTGCAGCCACTCTAATCACATTCGGATCGTTCGCTGGGGGAGCGAATGCTGCAATAGCTATCACATCTACTCCCGTTGCGACCGGAGGACAGGCCTATTTCAGCGATGGTGGATCTAGTAGCGGCGCTGATTATTTTGGCGTAGTTGATAATACGGGCACTATGATCGCTGGTTCATTTTTCAGTCCTTCTGATACAACACCTCCTTCTGGGTCGATTGCTGGGCGCGATCACGATGATGGAAACAACCGCCCTGGAACTCGCACAGCGGAGTGGCAGCTTAACATTGGAAGTATTTCGGGTGCGAGTGCGCCATTCACCAATATTTTCTTCAGCGGGAGCATCGCTGCGGGCCCCAATGGTTGGGATAACGATCCAGGTGGTTCAACTGATTTTGTGATGTTTGAGTTGTTGCTGGATGGTGTGGTTGTGGCATCTGAAACACAGGGTTTTCGTTCAACCGCGCCTTTGGGTGGTTTTGCGGGTAACCTTGCCTTGGATACAAACGGTGATGGTGTAGGTGACGGTGCTGTTGTAGGCAGTGAGGTTGCCCAAAATTTCTCCCTAACAGGCACGACTGCTAACTCGACAGTGGTTTTGAGAATGACCGCGCACTCTGATGCTAGCGGAGCCGAATTTTGGGCGAATGGTACCCTCACGGCAGACGTTGCTATAGTGCCAGAGCCTTCAGTATCTTTTTTGATTGGGGCTGGCGCATTAGGTTTTCTGGCACGGCGGAAAAGAACCAACTAAGTCGAACAAGTCGTTGCACCCGACGGCTAGTAGCTGCCGAGTCAGGTTTTGCTACTGTGCTTTAAGAATTGAAACTTTAATTCTTTCATCAGCGGTTACGTCGCCGCCGGTGAACTTTACGTTCGGTAAAAAATATGTCTGCAAAATCAGAAGACGAAGTGATCCTCAAGCTTTTGCTTAAAGGTCAAAGTGAGCAGGATATTCTAGCTTACCTGAAGAAGCATGGAATGGTTGATGACATTAGTATTTACCGAGTTCGAGATAAGGTTCTTGAGATGAAGGCCGCCCAAGCATTTCTACCAAGCAAGCCCCCCAAAAAGAGAATTCGATCTTTTGCGCTTTTACTTATCATTATAGGGGCTTCTGTTGCATATTACTTTAAGGATCTTCCATATAATCCACCAATGAAGGGACACCCAGCAGCAGCGGGTTCTATAATTATGATTATAGGAGTTGTTCTCTTCATATGGCCTTCCAAGGGGGTAGAGCGGATATAACAAACAAACCGAACAAGCCGTTGCACCCGATAGCTAGTAGCTGATTGGCCAAGTTTTGAAGTCTGTTCTTCAGCATTGAATCTTTAATCATTTCATCCGCGCTTACATCGCTACGGGTGAACTTTACGTTCGACAAAAAATTGAATCTTTTAGATCCATCTAAGGCTAGATCTGGCGGCTCAAGGCTGTTTCATATCGTATTCTGAGCGTCATTATTCCAGTGGCGCTTTTTTGTGCCTGGATTAACGATGGTTTTCCCCTGAACTGGTAGTAAAGTTTAGTGATTTTATAATGGTTTGATCCAAGAATTTCGGTTTTCATGCCGTCTAGCAGATGACGAGATGGCGTGGTTTTCATTCATTCTGAGTGAATTGACCAGTGGCGGCAGCGTCTCAAGCCCCAAGCATTCGCTGTTTATGGTTTGTAGTATGTTCATTGTAAGTATGTTAAGTTGAGATTGTCCTGTTTAATGCCACTAGAATGGATTGGCGGCGCGGAGAAAATCTGGTCGAACAAGTCGCAGCACCCGACAGCTAGTAGCTGTCGAGTTTGCGACAGGTAACCTTTTGACGACATTGTATCTTTAATTCGTATATCGGCGCCTGATCGCTGCCGGTGTGCTTTACGTTCTGCAAAAAAAACTAAGCACTTCCAGAGATGTTGATTATTCCGAATCGGCTCGAAGAATGAAACCATAAGTTTGTTCACTCAGTGGGATCATTGGTTTTCCCCGCAAGGCACACGAATTCGGGTGTCACGTTTCATAAATTGTGAGCAAGAAAGATGGATTCTGAGTCGCACTTGAAAGCAACCAGAAAAGCGGGGGGAACTAATCGGCAGAACAAGTCGCAGCACCCGACAGCTAGTAGCTGTCGAGTTTGCGACGGTAACCATTTTACGACATTGTATCTTTAATTCGCATATTGGCGCCTGATCGCTGCCGGTGTGCTTTACGTTCTGCAAAAAATGAAGCTTGTTTGCCACCCGCAAGGTATCTGCTCATACAATTATCGTATTTTTGGTGACCAGTATGAAGCATCAACAGTGTTGCGTGTTGGAGGAAGTGGTGCAATTGCGTGTGATGGCTTATCCCTATTGATTTCTCACGAAGGAATCATAAATGAGAAATGGCATTTAAGATCATCAACGGACGTATTAGGCCATGCTTATAAATCAGGTATATTCTCAAATTCATATGAAGTAGTTTATAAAGGCAAATTATTTCATTTGAGGTCATCAGGTCTTGGGCGAAGCATGCATCTATTTGGTGAGAATGAGGATGCTAGCATTGAGCCTGATCATGCATTTACAAGAAGAGCTAAGATATGTGGGAGCTGGAGAGATTCAGTTCCAGTATTATTTGGTTTTTGGTTAACTGTAAATCAATGGGCAAGAATGGCATCAAATTCTGCGGCTACAGGCGGTGGATGAGAAATAAATCGGCAGAACAAGTCGCAGCACCCGACAGCTAGTAGCTGTCGAGTTTGCGACGGCAAACCCTTTTACGACATTGTATCTATAATTCGCATATCGACGCCTGATCGCTGCCGGTGTGCTTTACGTTGGGCTCAAAAAAATGCATGCTCTGAATAATTAGATATAAGGCATTACCAAATGTAATAATTTTTATGAGAATCCTAGCGTTTCAAGTTCAAAGTTAACATTTAGAATAATGAATAAAGAAATAGACGAAGCAATCTTTGATAATGATTCACAAAAAATAGCAGCTTTAATTAAAGAAGGGCTAGATCCAAATTGGACAACCGAGCATGATGGTTGGAACATGCTCCATCAAGCACTCGTTGGGATTAGAGTGCAACCGCCTACAGAAATTATCCAATTTTTGATTGATAGAGAGGTTGACCTTAATGCTCAAGATGTGGAAGGATGGACGCCTCTTCATTTTGCTGTGCGTTCTAGAAATTTAGAAGTAGTTAAATTGATGATTAACTATAACTTGGACATTGAATTGAAAAATAACGGAGGAGATACAGCTCTTGCTATGGCTTTCAAAGGATTGCCTATTAATCTAGAAATTATCAAGCTTCTGTTATCCAAGGGTGCTAGTTCTGAACAACAAATTGATGGTGAGAGCATATCTACCAGGGCAAAACGTATTTCTGAAATGAAGAATACCAAATATCCGACGATTTATGATCTATTTTGTTGAAATGAGATTGCATCTTTTCCATAAAAATGAAGTGGTCCCGCAAAACGGAGCCAGTAGTTTATTGATTAATTCGCTGGCCTGATCGGGGCAATTAACCCGAAATAAGACCAATGAAACGAAAGAGAAGACATCTTACCGCAGAGTTCAAAGCCCGAGTTGCCAAGGAA
>NZ_JACBAZ010000024.1 GCF_013391475.1 Oceaniferula marina
ATCCCTCGCGGCCATTGTCGTGCCCGGATATCAAGGGCTCCTTATAAATTATAACTTAGACACTCCGTGTGTTATTTATGAGCAAACTGACTTTCAGCCACATTGTAACCAGCACTATGCATGCCGAACACTATTGGATTCCATCCTGTCGACAACCCAAGGAACAAACAGATTCCCCGTCTTACCCCATACCAGTAGGCTGATTAGAAACCAGCCCTATAATCATTCTCAATTTTCCCCTCTCAATTCTCAATTTTCCACTGGTTGCCTGACCGGGATTGGTTGATAGTTGCGACATGATTTGGCGCAGCCCCGTTACACTTGCTAGCATCTCCCTGATTTCTTTTGCCGTATCGGCCATAGCCGACCCCGTCCCTGTTGCTCCCGCACAGCCGGCAGGCGATGAAGAAAAAAAAGCCTTCTCCCTGGAGATGGTGATCTCTCCGATTCTCAAAAACATGGCCGTCCCCATGGCGAGACCGAAGATTATCGGTATCCGGGTGCCTGTTGCCTCACCCTCTGAAAAAGCCCGGGAATCAGTCAAACAAGGATACGCCTTGGTCCACGCCCAGTGGGACTTCGAAGCCTATCGGCATTTTTGTATCGCCCTGCAAGAAGACCCGGACTGCCTCATGGCCTACGCCGGCGTTGCTCTTGCCCTTGCCCGCCCTCACAACGAATACATCGAGTTTCGCCGCGCGGCCGTCGACCGACTCCTTGACCTCTTGGAAATCGATACAAAACGGGAGCAAGCAGGCCAAGTGGCCCGGTTTCCGGCGCTGGAAAAAGAATTTGCCGCTGCCGTGGCCACCCTCGTTTCCACCAGCCCACGGGGAGCCGGAAAAATGTTTTTCCAACTCGGGCAAGACTACCCGCAGTTCCTCCAGGCCCAGCTCCTTGCAGTTCTGCTCACCCGGGATAGCTACGATACCTTTGGCGACCCCAGCCCGGCTCAAAAACAAGCCATTGCAACGGCCCGTCAGCTTCTCGAAAAACACCCGGATAACCCGATGGCCATCGGTATCTGGCTCTCCATCCTCGCGGAAGCTCCCTTGAAATCCATCGATATGGAAAAGGAAATCCTTCCCTATGCACGAAAACTTGTTGAAATCGACCCAAGCCTCCCGTCATGGCAACATATGCTTGGCCACTTTGAATTCCGTGCCGGAAACTACCGCCCGGCGATTGAGGCCTTCTCAAAATCGGTGGAACTCTACCAGCATTGGATGAAAGAAGAAGGTGTTGGCGTGAACGACTGCGATGGCTACATCAAAGCCAAGTGTTACCTCGCAAACAGCTACTACCAGATTGGTGAAATCGACCGTGCCCTCGAACAAGCCAACACCCTGCGTAAAATCAAACTGGACCCTGAGCGACCCCGCTCGCTAGGGAATGGGATGCTGATGTGGCGCGCCTACAACCTGCCTGCCAGACTCTACCTATCAAGGGGATCAGCCAAAGATATCGAACGGGCCATCAAGTCCCTGCCGGACAAAGAAGAGCTTAAAGCTTTCGCCAAACACCCCCAATTTCCGACCCTCGCAGGAGCCTACAACGATGCCATCCGGGTCTACGCTGGTTGCCGGAAAGCCATCGTAAAAAAAGACCTCGACGCAGCCTCAAGCATGCACCGGGACCTCTTCCTCAAACACATCATCAGTTTGGCTCAGGTTGCCAAAGGTGCCACCCAGGCCAGTGATTACTCCCATTACCTTCAAGCTGGAAACAGCCTGGCAATCTACGATAAGGAATTGCTTGGGCTCATTGCCATGAATGGCCCTGAAGCCACTCGGGTTGTTGCCACTGGTCGATTTCTCTCCGCCCGCGATAAACAGCTCGTCCCATCCATGATGATGCCGCCTTACGTCATGCGTCCCATGGACAACCGTCTGGCCGAAGCCTACCTTCAGCAGGGGAAACCCGAAGATGCTCTGGACGCCTATCAGCGTGGCGCCGAGCGATTCCCCAAAAACCTCGAATCCCTCCAGGGCCTCAAGGCCACCCACGCGGTCTTGGACAAAACAGAATAAACCTCCCAACTCCCCGACTTCCCGACTTCCCGACTTCCCGACTTCCCGACTTCCCGACTTCCCGACTTCCCGACTTCCCGACTTCCCGACTTCCCGACTTCCCGACTTCCCGACTTCCCAACTTCCCAACTTCCCAACTTCCCAACTTCCCAACTTCCCAACTTCCCAACTTCCCAACTTCCCAACTTCCCAACTCCCCAACTTCCCAACTCCCCAACTCCCCAACTCCCCCAATCCTACCATTGCCTGTGCATATTTTGATCTAACATACATTCCAATACTTTGATCTCGACCTGAGTTGTCGTTTCTACCAGATTATCCGCCGGAAAGAGTGATCATTTCCAAAAAATGCACCTAACTCGACACTCTGGTTTTTACTCGATAAAGGTAAATCGACCAAGGGCGGCAGCGTGTTCAATTCCTCGAAAAACCCACCCCCGGTAGGGAGGCTTGGCCTCAAGCCTCCGCCAGTTCCCCCCGGCCATAAACACCCACCACCCGGACAGGCGTCGGTAAAACCCACCCCCGGTAGGGAGGCTTGGCCTCAAGCCTCCACCAGCTCCCCGGTCATAAACACTTACAAAAGATCATCCAAAGGACTGGACACCCCGCCAGCTTGTTTATTCATCACGTGCGTATAAATCTCCGTCGTCTTAACATCAAAATGCCCCAGTAACTCCTGGACTGTCCGTATATCCCTCCCGTCCTCGAGTAAATGTGTCGCAAAACTGTGACGCAGAACATGGCAGCTCACCCGTTTATGGATATTGGCTTTCCTTGCAGCCACCTTAATAGCCTTTTGTGGTGTGTTTTCGTTCGAATGGTGCCTCCTGATTTCTTTGGACCGAGGGTCCAGAGACAAGCGTGGTGAAGGAAAAAGCCAAAACCATATCCACTCTTCTGAGGCGTGCTTCATTTTTTTCGAGAGGGCATGTGGCAACCACACCCCGGCAATACCAGCCTCACGATCCTCTTGGTAGATCAACTTGATTTGTTCAAGGTGGCTTTGAAGTTCTGGAATTAAACTCTCCGGAAGCGGGGTTCTTCGATCTTTACCTCCTTTTCCTTCCCTGACAAGTAAGAGCCCATTGGCAAAATCGATATCCTTCACCCTCAATCTCATACACTCCATTAATCTTAAGCCTGATCCATACATCAATTTGAACATCAGCCCAGTAAACCCTGACGATACACTAAGCAGTGTCTTGACCTCATCTTTGGACAGCACAACGGGAATTCTCCTTTTCTTTCGCGCCCGGATAAAATCGGAAAAATCAGGGTTCTCAATCCCCATCACCTTCTTAAAAAGATACCCGAGGGCGTTGACCCCCTGCTTTTGTGTGCTTTGTGCAATATCATCACGAATCGCAAGATCCCCGAGAAATCTCTTTGCCTCGCCCTCCGTAGGTTCACCTCCATTTGGATCTCCCCAGAGTAAAAAACGCTCCAACCACTCTCGATAGCTCGTTTCGGTTCGGTAAGCATAATGAGATACCCTCATTTGAGAGACCATCCGCCCCACCAAATTGGCTCGTTCTGCACCAAGACCTTTTTTAGCGGCTTGATGAATGATTTCTTCGATGTTGACCGGAGACTCAATTTTTCCTTCGTCTGCTGCGGAATACAATGCATTCCCAACAAGTTCACCCCAATCGCATTCCAGTGCCCATTTCTCACCTCTCATCTCTCGGTGTGCCAGCTTAACTGCATCAATGTTTTGTCTTAAATGCCAGTCAGTAATTTCTGGATATCCACTTAATTCTATAATCCAAGACTCCAAATGCTCTCGCATTTCTTTATTTTTTTCGCTTTGCGTTTTACGGACTCCTTGCTTACCCCCCTCTGATACTGTTGAGCGGCGAGCTTTTAAAAATCGGCCCCAGTGTTCCACATGTTTTCGGTAATACTTTCGGCAATTGTCTGGAACCCCATGATTTATAAGGATTTGTTCATATTGCCTGTAGAAATAATCTTTTTTGATCGACTGCCGATTTTTCATAATTTATAGATGCGTTGTTGCTATCTAAAACTAAACCAAATCTGATAGGTTTCAAATAAATTTCTGATAGAAATTTGATAGATTGATGTGATGTGTAAATCCACATTGGACACCTATTGTGGAATTCCACAATAAACAACAATTCTAGAATTCCACCCAATACACTGTTGGGTAAAAAAAAATATATGAACACCCCGGTCGTCATATTGTTTAGTCTGTTTTTAGCATGTAACTGTTTGGCTGAAGATACTGATTCGATATTTGATAGGTTTGAGGTTGAGTATTCAAAACGCTATCGTGAAGCTGTCAATTCTGGCAGACTTGATCTTAAGGATGAAGATATCCCGAAAGATATCAGAGCTAATCAACGATTTTCCTCGTATTATCGCGCTGGTTATATTCGCGGTCTTTTGACTCGTTTAAATATATCTGGATATAAAAGCGGGGAAGGGCTAGGCAACTATTATCGCTCCATGAAGGATGGTGTGTTTTATTACGAAGGATTAGGTTGGGAGGCTGGTTGCCGTAAGGCTAATGAAGCTGCGACTAAGATACATAGCAAGCTTTTGACTGACCTTAAGGCGAGGCTTAAAGAAGTTGACCCTGCTACACCTTAACCAAAGCTAAAATAAATGACCCAACAAGTCGTTGCACCCGACAGCTAGTAGCTACCGTGCCAGGTTTGAAATCTGTTAATCAAAATTGAAACATTAATCGTTTATCTGAGCTTTGATCGCTGCGGGTGAACTTTACGTTAGCCAATATAAGATAATGCCTGATAAACAGAAACATCCCGAATGGGTCATACGAGGAAAGACCATAAAGGAACTCATTTCAGAGCTTCAGACATTCGAGAATCAGGATTTGGAGGTGAGAATTTCCATNCTAAAAATGTGGCCGAACAAGTCGCAGCACCCGACAGCTAGCAGCTGACTGGCCAGGTTTTTCGGCTGGTTTACAGAATTGAAACTTATAATCTTTGCGCAACTGGTACATCGCTGCCGGTGTGCTTTACGTTAGCCAATATAAGATAATGCCTGATAAACAGAAACATCCCGAATGGGTCATACGAGGAAAGACCATAAAGGAACTCATTTCAGAGCTTCAGACATTCGAGAATCAGGATTTGGAGGTGAGAATTTCCATAGATGATGGTGATTCATTCAGGCCTATTAGTTTGGTGACACATGAGTATTTGGGGGAAGGTATAGCTCGGTTCTGTGGTTTGCAGAACTGTGAAGATGCTGAAGAATAACTGGGCTAACAAGTCGTTGCACCCGACGGCTAGTAGCTGCCGTGTCAGGTTTTGCCACTGTCCTTGAGTATTGAAACTTTAATCATTTCATCTACGGTTTCATCGCCGCGGGTGAACTTTACGTTAGCCAATAATAATATGCCTGATTCCACTACGTTATGCAAAAATTGCGGAACTGAGATCATGCCGATAACAGCGGAGATCACAGGTGGACTTTGTATGCCCTGCAAAGGCGGCAGACGACCTCAGGTCAGGGGAACCTATCATGATGTTGAACCCGGTAGGCGACTGGATTTACAGTGCATTGGCATTGTCAGGGATGCAGAGAATCCAGACTTTGAAGATTATTTCTTTGAGGCAGATGTTTGGGACAAAGACCCTCGATTTCGGTCACGGTGGATGGTTGTTGGGGTTAATCGTGGGTTGATGAGATTACACAAGAATTCGGGTTCGGTAGAATTGCTTCAGCCGATGCCTGAGGATGATGGTGATCAAAGGTTTGGTCGTGCTTCATCTCGAATCATGAAGCATTGGGAGCTTGGAGAGGTTCCTGAGAAGACGATGTTCGCAAGTGGATAATCATCCTCAAAAATTGGGCTAACAAGTCGCAGCACCCGACGGCTAGTAGCTGACTGGTCAGGCTTTGGCCTCTGTTCATCAGAATTGAAACTTTAATATTAGCATCAGCGGTTACATCGCCGCGGGTGTGCTTTACGTTCTGCAAAAAAATAAGCCATGCAACAACGCCCGCTCAAAATCATTCTTTATCTGCTTCTCGGATTAACTTTATTTATCTCGATATCTAAATTTTTCCGTGAGGATACTAGTTATCAAAAAGATGCGCAGATGCTGAAAAATCGCTTATCTGAACTAAAAGTTGATCTGCAAAAAAAAGATAAGAAGTCAGAGGAATATCAAGAACTTGAACAGGAATTGAATGAGATGGAGTCAAAGCTAGATTTAATCATTAGTAGGGAACAAAAAGAAATATCTTTTGATTTTAGAGAAGATATCTTAGACCCTTTGTTTATCATCGTTCTAATTTCTTTACTTCCTATGTTAAACAACAAGCAGAACAAGTCGCAGCACCCGACAGCTAGTAGCTGACGAGTCTGGTTTTTCAGCCGGTTTACAGAATTAAAACTTATAAACTTTGCACATCTGGTACATCGCTGCCGGTGTGCTTTACGTTCGGCA
>NZ_JACBAZ010000025.1 GCF_013391475.1 Oceaniferula marina
GGTGAACTTTACGTTGGGCAAATAAAACAAATGATTACACAGGCATACATCGAAGAGAGTGGTAATGGTAAACTTCGCCATGAATCAGCTCTCGTTGCAGAAGAGATGAAAGCTCGAGGTATTCCTTATAAGACCTTCACTGTCAAAAAAATCTATAGGAGACAGTTGCCGCTAGATTCTATGACACTCGTGGTTGGTGATATGGATTGTATGTATGGGGCATTGAAGCAACTTGGCATAGATATTCCGCCAAATAATGATTACCCGAAAAGCTTATCGCACCTGCTCCATAGAAAGGTTTGGACCACTACTCTTGGTGCGGTCAAAGAGTCTTTCCTGAACTCTGGAGTGCCAGTATTCATAAAACCAGCTGGTCGAAAAAAGGTTTTCACTGGCTTCGTATGTGAAGACTCAAACGACCTGTATAGGTGTTTGGGTGTTTCAAGGAAAGAGCCTGTTTATTGTTCTGAGATTGTTTCTTGGGTAAGCGAGTTTCGAGTATATGTATCGAACTCACAGATTTTAGGTGTCGATTTCTACCGTGGAGACGACAGTAAAAGTATTGATATTACAGTCGTCGAGCAGGCCATCAAAGATTTAGATCAGGCAAGTGAATCCTACGCAGGCTATGCCATCGACTTCGGAGTTCTTTCGAGTGGGGAGACTGCCCTTGTTGAAATGAATGATGGATTCTCAGTTGGCGCATACAGCATAGATAAATCTAAGTATACTGATATGACGATATCACGTTGGGAGGAACTTCTATCGTATAAAATATAGGCCCAACAAGTCGTTGCACCCGACCGTTAGTAGCTGCCGTGTCAGGTTTTGTCACGGTTCTAAAGAATTGAAATTTTAACCCGTTTATCCACCATTTCATCACGGCGGGTGAACTTTACGTTCGACAAAAAATTGAACCTTTTAGATCCATCGAAGGCTAGATCTGGCGGCTCAAGGCTGTTTCATGTGGTATTCTAAGCGTCATTATTCCAGTGGCGCTTTTTTGTGCCTGGATTAACGAAGGTTTTCCCCTGAACTGGTAGTAAAGTTTAGTGATTTTATAATGGTTTGATCCAAGAATTTCGGTTTTCATGCCGTCTAGCAGATGACGAGATTGCGTGGTTTTCATTCATTCTGAGTGAATTGACCAGTGGCGGCAGCGTCTTAAGCCCCAAGCATTCGCCGTTTATGGTTTGTAGGATGTTCATTGTAAGCACGTTAAGTTCGGGTGATCCACTAGAATGGATTGGCGGCGCGGAGAAAATCTGGTCGAACAAGTCGCAGCACCCGACAGCTAGTAGCTGTCGAGTTTGCGACAGGTAACCTTTTTACGACATTGTATCTATAATTCGCATATCGGCGCATGATCGCTGCCGGTGTGCTTTACGTTCGGTAAAAAATGAACTCTACAAATCCCTATACACCACCAGCAACTTCTTCTAACCTGTCAAGCGATCGACCTAGAAGGCCTGTGTTCGTGACGGTTATCTGTGTTTTGTTGATTCTTGGAGGAGGCGCAGCGCTAGCTAGCTACAATAGCATATATGACCGCAGTATCGCATCATGGTATCCTCCATACAATGCTGTGTATGTGTTGATACAGTTTATTTGCGTATTTGGGTTGTGGACTATGAGGCGTTGGGCATTTGTTGCCTTAGTAGGATTGGTGACTTTGAATATTATAGTGCATTTTGCTATAGGTGAGGGGAATTTCGTATCCATCGCAATTTGGCTAGTTTTATTCTACTTTCTTATTCGTCATATACCTTCTAAAAAACAACAAACCGAACAAGTCGCAGCACCCGACGGCTAGTAGCTGACTGGCCAGGGTTTGGCCGCTGTTCATCAGAATCGAAACTTTAAATCTTAGCGCTACTGGCACATCGCCGCCGGTGTGCTTTACGTTATGCGAAAAAATAGGCAGATCATTCAAATGGTTGATTATTCCGAATCGGCTCGAAGGATGAAACCATAAGTTTGTTCACTCAGTGCATTCAACGGTTATTCTCGCAAGGCGGAATGAATACTTGATCGAGATTCGCTGAAATCTGTATTCCGAGTCATTCGTAAAAGCATCAGGAAAGACGGAGGAAAGCAAATTGCATAACAAGTCGCTGCACCCGACCACTAGTAGCTGATCGGCCAGGTTTTGTTTCTGCTCCTCAAAAGGAAATCTATTAATTCGTTCATCTACCATTTCATCGTGGCGGGTGAGCTTTACGTTAGCCAAAAAATGAGCCTTCAAACGATAATCAAAGATTTAGCAACATCAGAAGAGATTATCGACTATTCATTGCACGATGCCTTGACAGATCAAGCCGACTGGAATGCTGATTATTGGGACTTCCACCAGAACCAACTAAAAAGCGTGAAAGAACGAATCAAAAATGACTATTTGAACTCATCTAAAGGTATTGTTTTTGCTGCTCTATGGGTAAGTGATCTTCCGTTGAATGATGTTGAGACGACGATTGAAGATTTGCTTGAACGTTTCGATCACGGAAGAATTGGCACGCGAGATCGATACTCCATAAAAAAATCGGGCTAACAAGTCGTTGCACCCGACCGCTAGTAGCTGACTAGCCAGGTTTCGATGCTGTTCCTTAGAATTGAAACTTTAATCGTTTCATCGACGTTTACATCGCGGCCGGTGAACTTTACGTTCGACAAAAAAATACACCATATGAACCCTCCTCTAATATTTGGAATAATTTGTGTTATCATAACGATTTGGCATGAGATTTCATGGTTAAACCGACGATGCTGGAAGAAGTTGGAAGCTCAAATCGTTGATGTGGTGGAACGCACAAGGAAGGGTAAACTCTCCTACTACCCTGTGCTTGCTTACACGTTTCGGGGGAGTGAGGAGAGATTTACGTCCAAATATGGCAGCAATATTAAACCTGATATTAACAGTGAAGCCATTGCGTTGATTTCACCTGATGGCTCAAAAATCGAGCAATATAGTCTTTCAAATCGTTGGTTTCTAACTATTTTACCGTTGACGATGTCCATTGCTCTAATCTTGAAGGGGCTTGATATATTCTAAAAAATGGTCGAACAAGTCGCAGCACCCGACAGCTAGTAGCTGTCGAGTTTGCGACAGGTAACCCTTTTATGACATTGTATCTTTAATTTGCATATCGACGCCTGATCGCTGCCGGTGTGCTTTACGTTAGACAAAAAATTTATGATCATACGTCTCATCGTCATTCTGGCCATATCTCTGAACATTGCCTCCAATTCTCAGGCGAAGCGCCCTCAAGTTGCTAGTTACATGAAGGGGAAGTCGTCAATGACTGAAAAGGCTATTTCAACTTTAGACAAGATAGCTAAAGGAGAAATCAAGATTGAACATAAATCTTATATTTCCTACGGCGATGGAGGTAGCACAGGTGTACTGTTTGATTTATCGAATTCGCAGCGGCTTACTGTCTTCATTCCATTTTGGTCAGCTCGTTATCCTGCTGATATACGGCTCCGCATCAGTAATAAAGATGATAATGGTATTCCATGGAGTAACACACTTGAAGAGAACCTCTCTCTTAAGAGAGCTCTAACCAAAACGATCCAAAAACTACAGGTCACAGATCTTGATAAAGCTACTGCTTTCGCACTAAAGGACCTCCAGAAGGCCATCAACAGAAAACCGGATGAATCCATCAATTATGATCCTGCCGACGTAGAGGTTCCGGATGATCCATTTTCAACCGATTAACACTACAAAAAATCAAGTCTAACAAGTCGCTGCACCCGACCGCTAGTAGCTAAGTGGCCAGGTTTTTCGGCTGTTCTACGCGATTGAAACTTATAAACTTACGCCACTGGTTCATCGCGGCCGGTGAGCTTTACGTTCGGTAAAAAATGAAATATCACTTCATAGTTAATTCTCTGTTTGCCTTGATCTTCGCTTCGGTCGGATGCAAGGAGAAAACTGAATCTTCATTAACTGGGCAGGTCGCGCCTGTTTTACACATAGCGGCATTTAAAGTTGTAGATGCTAATAACGGAGAACCTGTTAAAGTTGGTGTAAAGGTGCACACTGATTTAATCAATGGAACCACGCCTATTCAATTAGTTGAATTTATGCCTAATGGCTCATGTAGGCTGACATGGCTTTCCCATGATGGCGAGGGGGGAGTTACATTGAGCGCCGATGGATATGTTCCCATAGACGTCCCATCAAATGCGATTCTTACTACATCTAATTTAGCTGTGAAAACTAGACCTTTGAGTAATCATCTGATTAAGATTCATCCTAAATAACTGACCGAACAAGTCGCAGCACCCGACAGCTAGTAGCTGTCGAGTTTGCGACGGCAAACCTTATTACGTCATTGTATCTATAATTCGCATGCCGACGCCTGATCGCTGCCGGTGTGCTTTACGTTCTGCAAAAAAATGCACAAATTGACACTACATCTAATCATCTCGCTCACGGTATTATTCACTCCTTGGACTATTGCTCAAGATATTGTCTTTAGTGATAAGAGTGAGCCAATGGTTACTAAATATGATAAGAAGGGACCAAAGTTGAATGTTTCAATCACATCGAGCGGCAAATACTCGATTGATGAAGTAGTATTTACTACGAAACAACTATTGGTGGTCTTTAAAAAGGCATATATGCTTAATCCTAAAGTGACTCTTCTTATTACATCCCCTAAGAATATTGATAACAACCATATCATAAAACTACTTAACACTTCAGCGGAGGCAAAAATCAGGTTTGTAGCATTCGTGCAAACTGAGGAAAAAAATCGGCAGAACAAGTCGCAGCACCCGACCGTTAGCAGCTGACTAGCCAGGTTTTGCCACTGTTCTACACCATTGAAACTTTAATCCGCCCATCGACCATTTCATCACGGCCGGTGTGCTTTACGTTCTGCAAAAAAACTCAGCACTTCCAGAAATGTTGATTATTCCGAATCGGCTCGAAGGATGAAACCATAAGTTTGTTCACTCAGTGGAATCATTGGTTATCCTCGCAAGGCACACGAATTCGGGTGTCACGTTTCATAAATTGATAGCAAGAAAGGTTGATTCCGAGTCGCACTTGAAAGCAACCCGAAAGGCTGGGAAAACAAATCGGCAGAACAAGTCGCTGCACCCGACCACTAGTAGCTGACTGGTCAGGTTTTGTTTCTGTTCCTCAAAAGGAAATCTATTAATTCGTTCATCCACCATTTCATCGTGGCGGGTGAGCTTTACGTTGGGTAAAAAAATCATGACTAGCAAACCACTAGAATCAGACTGGAAGTCATTCCGCAAAATGGCTCCTAAATTAAGAGATCGCTATCTTGATCAGTGTAATAGCGAGTTGAGTTGTATCATTAATGACGATTCATCGACATCGACTGAGAATTTTTGGACTCTCGAAGAGCGTGTTCGTAAAGAGGCCCGTATTTTACGTGAATGCCTTGATGGCCATTCAAGATCAAGAATGCTTGAATTCATATTGATCATGTATCGCCACAAGATGCTTACTGATAGTGATCTACGTGAATTTAGTGAAGAGCTTAAAGCACGAGTCAACGGCATCTTAAGTATTCAATAAAACAACAAGCCCAACAAGTCGTTGCACCCGACGGCTAGTAGCTACCGGGCCAGGTTTTGCTACTGTCCTTAAGAATTGAAACTTTGACCATTTCATCAGCGGTTACATCGCCGCCGGTGAACTTTACGTTCTGCAAAAAAAGCTTAGCACTTCCAGAAAGGTTGATTATTCCGAATCGGCTCGAAGGATGAAGCCATAAGTTTGTTCACTCAGTGGAATCATTGGTTTTCCCCGCGAGGCACACGAATTCGGGTGTCACGTTCCATAAGTTGTGGGCAATAAAGATGGACTTCGAGTCGCACTTGAAAGCAACGAGAAAAGCGGGGGGAACTAATCGGCAGAACAAGTCGCAGCACCCGACAGCTAGTAGCTGTCGAGTTTGCGACGGCAAACCCTTTTACGTCATTGTATCTATAATTCGCATATCGACGCCTGATCGCTGCCGGTGTGCTTTACGTTCGGCAAAAAATATTAAACATGACCGCAGAAGAATTTGTAGCAAACTTCAAAGCTGAAAAGGATATATCTCTGTCGCTCTATTTGAGTGATGAGCCAACAGAGGTGTCGGAACGCTTTAAGGCTCTCGAATCGGCTCAAGATAAGCGAAAAGCTATTGAGGGCATAATCGATACCATTTTAACTGATACCTATTATTCGATATTACTCGGATTGGATGGTGCAGCGAGTATTGGTGATGAGCAGCAGGGATATACTATTCATGATGAAGAAGGATCAGTAATTACGGATGCCCAAGATGGCGAGCTTGAAGGATTAGCTTGGGAGGCCTTTCACGGATAGAGAAACAAATCAGCCGAACAAGTCGCAGCACCCGACCGTTAGCAGCTGACTGGCCAGGTTTTTCGACTGTTCTACACGATTGAAACTTATAAACTTGTGCAACTGGTTCATCACGGCCGGTGTGCTTTACGTTCGACAAAAAATTGAATCTTTTAGATCCATCTAAGGCTAGATCTGGCGTCTCAAGGCTGTTTCATATCGTATTCTGAGCGTCATTATTCCAGTGGCGCTTTTTTGTGCCTGGATTAACGATGGTTTTCCCCTGAACTGGTAGTAAAGTTTAGTGATTTTATAATGGTTTGATCCAAGAATTTCGGTTTTCATGCCGTCTAGCAGATGACGAGATGGCGTGNTTTCAAGTCTCAAGCATTGGCCGTTTTAGGTTTGTAGTCTGCTCATTTTAAGCATGTTAAGTTAAGGTTGTCCTGTTTAATTCCACTAGAATGGATTGGCAGCGCGGAGAAAATCTGGTCGAACAAGTCGCAGCACCCGACAGCTAGTAGCTGTCGAGTTTGCGACGGCAAGCCTTTTTACGTCATTGTATCTTTAATTCGCATATCGACGCTTGATCGCTGCCGGTGTGCTTTACGTTATGCGAAAAAATAGGCAGATCATTCAAATGGTTGACTATTCCGAATCGGCTCGAAGGATGAAACCATAAGTTTGTTCACTCAGTGGATTCATCGGTTTTCCTTGTAAGGCTAAGCGATTATTCTGATCATCGGTCAGCAAAATCTNTTCTTAATCGCTCTTGAAAGTAACCAGAAAGACGGGGGAAACTAATTGCATAACAAGTCGCTGCACCCGACCACTAGTAGCCGCCGTGCCAGGTTTTGTTTCTGTTCCTCAAAAGGAAATCTATTAATTTGTTCATCAACCATTTCATCGTGGCGGGTGAGCTTTACGTTATGCAAAAAATCACGTAGCTTTAATGAAGGGAGTAGCATATCTTTTGGTTTCAGTTGCTTGTTGTTTGTTGGCTGTTTGGTGTGGGCTTACTGGATGGAAAGTCTTCAGTATTAGCCACTTTCTAGCCGTGGATGCGACATATAATATTCGTGCAATGCGAGATTATGGTCCTCAGCCTGCTTTCTGGCGTGATCACCTTAGTTCATTGCCGCTCTATATCCCTTCGTTAGTGATAGGATTATTTACAATTATGTGTGGTTATTTTGGTAGCGTATGCGGTTGGCTTTCTTATTGTATATTTCGACGTAAGGTATGATTTAGACCAAACGAAGCCGATGATTATCGAATCGCTCTCGACAGCGACAAATCCTGCCAAGAAAACAACTAGCATAACAAGTCGCAGCACCCGACAGCTAGCAGCTGACTAGCCAGGGTTTGGCTACTGTTCACCAGCATTGAAACATTAAATCTTGCGCAACTGGTACATCGCTGCCGGTGTGCTTTACGTTGGGCAAAAAAATGAAGCGCTGGATCACATATTGCTGCGATATGGCCGTTATTTCGAGCTATATCGGATCTGTGTATCTTATGATCAAACTGAAGTTGTCAGATACACATAAGATGGAGATTCAAGGGGTTGTCGACAGTTTGGCGGTAATAGCAGCTATGATTATAATTCTAGGATCGCTGATTATAGCTTTGAGAGTCACATACGGCATTTGGGATACTGATAAATCATCAATGAGGCTAAAGCGCTTATACCAAATTCCGTTCATTAATTTCGCCACATGGTATTTGCGAAGGAGGAATGGTATACCATTTGAGATAGCCCAACCTCGTCGTAGATTCCCATGGGAGGCTTAAAAACAACAAGCCCAACAAGTCGTTGCACCCGACAGCTAGTAGCTACCGAGCCAGATTTTTCGGCCATTAATCAGAATTGAAACTTTAATCTTTGTTCATCTGGTACATCGCTGCCGGTGAACTTTACGTTCGGCAAATTATTATTTTAGGCTTTAGGATTTCAGGCGGTTCACGTTTTTCGAGCAAGGCTTTTCCATTTGATATTTATTGACCATTTGAAGCGAGTTCATTTTTGCCTTATTCGAATCTGTTTTAGGTCAGTGACGTTTCACGAAATTAAAAACTGCTTTTCGATTAGTATCGTTACGATTTAAGGTTTTGAATGGTTCTCTTTGCGTGAGTTTCAAAATCAGCGAATGATTTCTTCGAGCTGTTTTTACATAATCACGCGATTCCGTTATTCACAAAATAAGCCGAACAAGTCGTTGCACCCGACGGAGAGTAGCTGCGCAGCCAGGTTTTAAGCTGGTTTAAACCATTAAAAACAAAGTATCGTTTACCCTCACTCTCCGCGGGTGAACTTTACGTTATGCGAAAAAATAGGCAGATCATTCAAATGGTTGACTATTCCGAATAGGCTCGAAGGATGGAACCATAAGTTTGTTCACTCAGTGGATTCAACGGTTATTCTCGCAAGGCGGAATGAATGCTTGATCGAGATTCGCTGAAATCTGTATTCCGAGTCATTCGTAAAAGCATCAAGAAAGACGGAGGAAACCAAATTGCATAACAAGTCGCTGCACTCGACCACTAGTAGCCGCCGTGCCAGGTTTTGTTTCTGTTCCTCAAAAGGAAATCTATTAATTCGTTCATCTACCATTTCATCGTGGCGGGTGAGCTTTACGTTAGCTAAAAAATGAACCTCCGTAATACTATAATATCTACAATTATTTTCTCTGCCGTTATCTCCGTATTGGGTTGGTTCCTATATGAGAGTGTTCTAGCTTATGTTACATCAGGAATCGAGGCGCGAGTGCTTATACATAACCCAACCAAGGCGTTTGGGCATCATATAATGATGTCGTTGATGATTGGGTTTCTTGGATTGATGATTGGCTTTTCAACCCTTCTCAGTGCTCGATTTTCTAGAGAGATCAAATATGGAAAGCGTTTCGCTTTATTTTCATGCGTTGGCTGCATTTTACTTGTCATTACGACCATGTATATGGCGCACAATATGGGTCTAGCTAGCCGATACCTTTCTCCTGATTTAGCAAGATTGGATTGGTCGATTTCGGCTATTCCTCTATACAGGATAGGGCTTCATTCTGGTATTATTGTTTTATTGGTCGGTCTTTTGTCTTCTCTGCGCTACAATAAAAATAAAGCTAACAAGACGTTGCACCCGACGTAGAGTAGCTGCGCAGCCAAAAATTTTAAGTTGGCTTTAACCATTAACAACACAGTGAAGGATACCGTCACTCTACGCCGGTGAACTTTACGTT
>NZ_JACBAZ010000026.1 GCF_013391475.1 Oceaniferula marina
AAAATCAAATTCCACGTTAACAACACTCCTAAAAACCTTAACGAGATGTTGTGTCGCATTAATCGTGCAACATTAATTTGCGAATAAAATGGGTTAATATTTTCACAGCTCATTTTTTATTTTATTGCCGAACGTAAAGCACACCGGCAGCGATCAGGCGTCGATATACGAATTATAGATACAATGACGTAAAATGGATTGCCGTCGCAAACTCGACAGCTACTAGCTGTCGGGTGCTGCGACTTGTTCGACCAGATTTTCTCCGCGCCGCCAATCCATTCTAGTGGCATTAAACAGGATCACCCGGACTTAACGTGCTTACAATGAACAGACTGCAAACTAAAAACGGCCCATACTTGGGGCTTGAGACGCTGCCGCCACTGGTCAATTCACTCTGAATGAATGAAAACCACGCCCTCTCGTCATCTGCTAGACGGCATGAAAACCGAAATTCTTGGATCAAACCATTATAAAATCACTAAACTTTACTACCAGTTCAGGGGAAAACCTTCGGGAATCCAGGCACAAAAAAGCGCCACTAGAATAATGACGCTCAGAATACGATATAAAACAGCCTTGAGCCGCCCGATCTAGCCTTAGATGGATCTAAAAGTTTCAATTTTATGTCGAACGTAAAGCACACCGGCAGCGATCAGGCGTCGATATGCGAATTAATGATACAATGTCGTAATGAGGTTACCTGTCGCAAACTCGACAGCTACTAGCTGTCGGGTGCTGCGACTTGTTCGCTTTGTTGTTTTTAATGCCTTCGCTACTTCTTAAACGCAGGGTTAACCTTCAGTTCACTTTGGAAAGCTTTCGCAAAATCACCCTTTAGACGCTCAAATCCAAAGTGACCATCACCTTCAATTGTATACTTGCCGTCTTTAAGAACGCCGTCGTCTGAAGAGAAAAAGAATGTGCGAAGCTCTCCTTCAACAACTGTCTTAAACCCCTTAACCGGCTTTGGCCTAATATCACTCAAGTGGTAAAACTCCAACTTAGTTCCGATGCGGATGTCACCCTTGTGAACTCCTGTAACAACAGCTCTCGATACCAACCTATTCTTTGGAAATTTAGGTGTAGCGGGTAACAACTCTCGTTCATAAACACAGATATCCACGACGAAATCGCTGTACTTAATATAGTTTTGGACATTCTCACGTTGATCTACTGACTCTCCTCCAATCAATATAATTGGTAATAACATCAGAGCCATGAAGATTAGTGGTAGTTTCATGATTATTTTTTAGCGAACGTAAAGCTCACCCGCCACGATGAAATGGTAGATGAACGGATTAATAGATTTCCTTTTGGGGAATAGAAACAAAACCTGGCAAGTCAGCTACTAGTGGTCGGGTGCAGCGACTTGTTATGCAATTAGTTTCCCCCGTCTTTCTGGTTACTTTCAAGAGCGATTAAGAATACAGATTTTGCTGACCGATGATCAGAATAATCACTTAGCCTTACAAGGAAAACCGATGAATCCACTGAGTGAACAAACTTATGGTTTCATCCTTCGAGCCGATTCGGAATAGTCAACCATTTGAATGATCTGCCTATTTTTTCGCATAACGTAAAGTTCACCGGCCGCGATAGAAGCGTCGATGAAACGATTAAAGTTTCAATTCTCTAGAACAGTAGCAAAACCTGGCCAGTCAGCTACTAGCGGTCGGGTGCAACGACTTGTTCGGTCAGTTTATAGTATAGACTAGTTTCTTCACTCGCCTCCAAACCTCATCACTTGCCCCTTGATTGTAAATCCCCTCTAATGCGTTGTGCAAATCTGAATTATGACGCACATCGTGTTCTAAACGATCAATCACTTCTTCGCCATGGCTCCCAATCAAATGAACTAGCAAACTCATTCCGGTTGCGCTAACCACACAGTAAGAATTGTCTCTTGCGAGAATATCTAGAATAACCTTATACGAATCCAGTGGAAAATTATCGATCAAGTTATCAAGTAACATGCAGCTCCAAAACGACTCTTCATATTCATCGGAACCTTCTTCTGAATGACATAGATCAATCCAACCTGTGATGATATCATCACGTGTAGGGAATGGAGGCTCTTTCATTTTTTTACCGAACGTAAAGCACACCGGCAGCGATGTACCAGATGCACAAATTTATAAGTTTCAATTCTGTAAACCAGTCGAAAAAACCTGGCCAGTCAGCTACTAGCTGTCGGGTGCTGCGACTTGTTCGGTTTGTTGTATTATTCTGACCTAGAGAAGCATCGGCGGATAATCTTCAAAAAAATATAAACCCAAACGAGAACTGGCACCCATGACAGTCCGATCACAGAAATCCAAAAATTTTGAGGGTCAGTTGATTTGCTAATAACAGTTGACGGCAAAGCGCTTCCTCCCATTGTGATCTCACCAGAAATCAAGGCATGCCCCACGAATATTAAAAAACCAGTTGATATGACAGCAAAGGATATCAACACTGAGGATTCTTTGAGTTTTACTGGTTGATTTAACCTTGGGTCCATTAGTAGTAAATTTCAATTTCGAGCAGGTAAACTAGATCATCTACGATAGGTATATCAAAGTGGTAAGGAGGTATCGCATATAATTTTTTACCGAACGTAAAGTTCACCCGTGGCGATGGAAGCCCAGATGAACATTTAAGGTTTCAATTTTGATTAATGGTCGAAAAGCCTGGCACTTCAGCTACTAGCCATCGGGTGCAACGACTTGTTAGCCTTATTTTTTCTTGAATATAAGATGAAGAATACCTGATGGCTTCTTTGGGTCACCTATTGGAATGTCTATGGGTTTACCATGTTCAAAAAAACCATAAAAAAAACATTCACGCTGACGGAAACCATATGTAACAGGTTTTACTTTATCAAAAACTTCAGACATACCTTCGAAATCTGTAATAATACAATGTCCTTTGTAATGAAATTTTGTTCCTATTTTTGACACTGTGACCTCAATTATCATTCCTAAATCTCGTTTAACAAAGTCACCATTCTTAACTTCATCATCTTTGTTGTTATGATCAAAATCCCTTGTTGGAAAAATCATTTCTTTGCCTATAGAAGCTTTTTTCTTCTCACCTTCAACGCAAAGAAACACCAATGGTTTCATTGGTGTTTTTCCTTTTTTAGGTTTATTAAAATTAGAAAATTGCGCGGTCACATTAATTTGTCCTGCTTGAATCGGCATAAGCAGGTTACTGAAAATGATAAAAGCAGTAGTAATGAGTAATATTTTCATAGATTGTGTTATTTTTGGCTAACGTAAAGCACACCGGCAGCGATCAGGCGCCGATATACAAGTTAAAGATACAATGTCGTAAAAAGGTTGCCTGTCGCAAACTCGACAGCTACTAGCTGTCGGGTGCTGCGACTTGTTAGCTCAGATTTTTCACTTTTTCTTGGGATAACCATCTGAGGCTAAAACCTCAAACATCCCACGAACTACGAAAACCATGAACATCCATGCTATCATCTGCATGACAATAGCGAATACGAGCCAGCCTTCCGCGTCCCAGACCATACAACTTAAGCTAATCAAAGAAATAGCATAAGAGAATATACAGACACCAAGGCACTTGCGAGTGAACGGAAATGCCCCGCTTGTAAGCAATAAATGAGGTTTATGGAAAGCTGTTACTGATAATACAGCAACAACCATACAAATAACGATTAACAATGGGTATGTCATATTTTTTAGCTAACGTAAAGCTCACCCGCCCCGATGAAAGGGCAGATAGGCGGTTAATGTTTAAATCGTGTAACGCAGAAGCAAAATCTGGCTTCGTAGCTACTAGGGGTCGGGTGCAGCGACTTGTTCGGTCATTATTGTCTATGGCGAATAATAAACATCATCGCTATCGCATGCCTCATCCTTCCCTTGTGACCATAGGACATATCCGTTCTCCTCATAACTGTAACAAAAGCCACGCCCCCATGGATCCAATGGCTCTTCCTTGAAAATTTGAACCCAAGTGCTTGGAACCGGTTCACGTTGTGGTCTATTTACCAACGCATCCAATCCCTGTTCAGTGGTAGGGTAATCACCTGTTGCTCTTCTGTAACTATCTAATGCAGAAGCAACTGTATTCAATTCACCATCAACATGGACAAAATGAACTACTGTGTTTCTCTTTTGAATGACTAATACCGATAATAAAGCTATCAGTATGATTACCATTAACGATGCTAAGGCAGTTTTCATTCTTTACCGAACGTAAAGCACACCGGCAGCGATCAGGCGCCAATATGCGAATTAAAGATACAATGACGTAAAAGGATTACCTGTCGCAAACTCGACAGCTACTAGCTGTCGGGTGCTGCGACTTGTTCTGCCGATTAGTTTCCCCCGCTTTTCTCGTTGCTTTCAAGTGCGAATAGGAATCCATCTTTATTGCTCACAACTTATGACACGTGACACCCGAATTCGTGTGCCTTGCAAGGAAAGCCGATGATTTCACTGAATGAACAAACTTATGGCTCCACCCTTCGAGCCGATTCGGAATTATCAACCTTTCTGGAAGTGCTGAGTTTTTTTGCAGAACGTAAAGCACACCGGCAGCGATCAGGCGCCGATATACGAATTAAAGATACAATGTCGTAAAATGGTTACCTGTCGCAAACTCGACAGCTACTAGCTGTCGGGTGCTGCGACTTGTTCTGCCATTATTTATTCCGGATACAGCTCTCGATCCCGCTTCACTAAAAAATACGTAGCAACAAGTGTCGCTGTACTGCATACAATTGTGGGAACCATACGAGCATCGACCCCAGGCTTCACGGAAATCATAAATGCTAATGTGAATATAACCATTAATTCAGACCCTGTGTTGTCGCTCGTCATAAAACGACACAACCTGTAGGCGATCACCAATATCAATGGAACGGCTATCACGCCCCACCAGCTACTCATAAATGCGGTTACCACTAGATGAAAAGGAAACATAGGGATATACCAACCTAAGCCTTCAAATGCGTCACTACCATCAGCCAAAAGCATAGGAACAAAGCCTCCTAAACTAGCTGATAACCAAGCAAACAGGAACCTTATTGGCGCAATCGCTAAAGCATTTGAGAATACCTCAACTGGGTCGATTTTCATATTTTTTGCAGAACGTAAAGCTCACCCGCCACGATGAAATGGCAGATGAACGGATTAATAGATTTCCTTTTGAGGAATAGAAACAAAACCTGGCCAGTCAGCTACTAGTGGTCGGGTGCAGCGACTTGTTATGCAATTAGTTTCCCCCGTCTTTCTGGTTACTTTCAAGAGCGATTAAGTATACAGATTTTGCTGATCGCTGATCAGAATAATCGCTTAGCCTTACAAGGAAAACCGATGAATCCACTGAGTGAACAAACTTATGGTTTCATCCTTCGAGCCGATTCGGAATAGTCAACCATTTGAATGATCTGCCTATTTTTTCGCATAACGTAAAGCTCACCCGCCACGATGAAATGGTAGATGAACGAATTAATAGATTTCCTTTTGAGGAACAGAAACAAAACCTGGCACGGCGGCTACTAGTGGTCGGGTGCAGCGACTTGTTATGCAATTAGTTTCCTCCGTCTTTCTAGTTACTTTCAAGAGCGATTAGGAATACAGATTTTGCTGACCGCTGATCAGAATATTCACTTAGCCTTGCAAAGAAAACCGATGAATCCACTGAGTGAACAAACTTATGGTTTCATCCTTCGAGCCGATTCGGAATAGTCAACCGTTTGAATAATCTGCCTATTTTTTCGCATAACGTAAAG
>NZ_JACBAZ010000027.1 GCF_013391475.1 Oceaniferula marina
GCACTCGCGCCTCGATTCCTGATGTAACATAAGCTAGAACACTCTCATATAGGAACCAACCCAATACGGAGATAACGGCAGAGAAAATAATTGTAGATATTATAGTATTACGGAGGTTCATTTTTTAGCTAACGTAAAGCACACCGGCAGCGATCAGGCGCCGATATACGAATTATAGATACAATGTCGTAAAATCGTTTGCCGTCGCAAACTCGACAGCTACTAGCTGTCGGGTGCTGCGACTTGTTGGGCTTGGTTTATTGCTTAGCCCCTGTGATCGCGTATTTGGTTTTTGGTGGCACATATAAATACACGGCATCTTTAGACGCATATGACCAAGAGAACTCTATACCAGCCTTTCTAAAGTCTTGAGACCCATCTACAACACTCAAATCTTCGTTCCCGTCTTTCATCTCTATAGAATAAACGATCGAACTCGTTCTAGAGCTTTTTGTCACACGGTCATTCTCGATATGAGTAGTTGTAATCACGCATGACTCGGCGGAGCTATCGTTGTTACTCTTAAATCGAATATCATCAACGGACATCACGAGAAACCCCTTCGCCAGTTTAATATACAACTTCTCTCCGACTTTCAGGTGAAGGGATACACGAAAATCAATTTCTCGCTTAGGCTCAGCCTCAACAAACAGAACAGCATCTGCTGAATATGCGGTTAAAGAACTCGCAGCTAGAATTATTGCTATTGATGTTATTGCTTTCATAGAATTTTTTTTGCCCAACGTAAAGCACACCGGCAGCGATGTACCAGTTGCGCAAAGTTATAACTTTCAATTCTGTAAAGCAGCCGAAAAAACCTGGCCAGTCAGCTATTAGCTGTCGGGTGCTGCGACTTGTTGGGCTTGTTATGTATCCTCTCTGCAGCTTGGATCAAGATGCCTCTTCATATCTGCACTAGCGTCATGTCCCCATGTAGAATGCGTATAAAGCCTTGTAAATGCGTATCCAAATATAGAAACACATATTATAATCGTTAGGAGTAAGCATACTGACATTAGAACGTTCCATGGTGTTTGGGAAACATCCATCAGAAGGTTTATTATGCCAATTGGTATCGTTACGACTAGATATGCAGCAAACAGGCAGCCAAGAATACGGCAACCATGTAGTAGCCACCGCCACCAGCTTTGAAATATTTTACGCATTATATTTTGCCCAACGTAAAGCACACCGGCAGCGATGTACCAGTAGCGCAAGGTTTAAAGTTTCAATTTTTTAGTACAGTTGCTCGGCCAAACTCGGTGGCTACTAGCTGTCGGGTGCTGCGACTTGTTCGGCCACTATTATGCATCCTCTATGGCTTAGTAAACTCTTCTATGACATCACTCAAACGCATTCTAAATGCTGGAACATCATCACCGTAAACAGCAATTTCACCTAATTCGTGTAACTCGGTTCCACGCATCTCGTAAATAATCAAAACAGAATCATAAAAATAAGACTTGGATGAATACCTCGTGAATGTCGAAACAATATCACCAGGCTTAAAAGCCATCTTCACATCTTTGGAAGTATAGAGACTGCAAACCATTTCATGCTCTGTCCGATCACCGGAATGAATGGCACTACACAGCAATACAAGATCGGCCTTCGATTTAGCATCTGGCAGACTATTAATGTCTCCCCTGCTAGCTAAAAGGTCAGGAGCATGACTGCTACGACACCCTGCAACTAAAATAATTATTAAACTGATAATCAAAGCTCTCATATTCTAGCCGAACGTAAAGCTCACCTGCCACGATGAAATGGCAGATGAACGGATTAATAGATTTCCTTTTGATGAACAGAAACAAAACCTGGCACGGCGGCTACTAGTGGTCGAGTGCAGCGACTTGTTATGCAATTAGTTTCCCCCCTCTTTCCTGATGCTTTTACGAATGACTCGGAATACAGATTTCAGCGTATCTCGATCAAGCATTCATTCCGCCTTGCGAAAATAACCGTTGAATCCACTGAGTGAACAAACTTATGGTTTCATCCTTCGAGCCTATTCGGAATAGTCAACCATCTGAATGATCTGCCTATTTTTTCGCATAACGTAAAGCTCACCCGCCACGATGAAATGGTAGATGAACGAATTAATAGATTTCCTTTTGAGGAACAGAAACAAAACCTGGCCAGTCAGCTACTAGTGGTCGAGTGCAGCGACTTGTTATGCAATTTGGTTTCCTCCGTCTTTCNTCTTTCCTGATGCTTTTACGAATGACTCGGAATACAGATTTCAGCGAATCTCGATCAAGCATTCATTCCGCCTTGCGAGAATAACCGTTGAATCCACTGAGTGAACAAACTTATGGTTTCATCTTTCGAGCCGATTCGGAATAATCAACCATTTGAACGCGCTGCCTATTTTTTCGCATAACGTAAAGCTCACCCGCCACGATGAAATGGTAGATGAACGAATTAATAGATTTCCTTTTGAGGAACAGAAACAAAACTTGGCCGATCAGCTACTAGTGGTCGGGTGCAGCGACTTGTTATGCAATTTGGTTTCCTCCGTCTTTCCTGATGCTTTTACGAATGACTCGGAATACAGATTTCAGCGAATCTCGATCAAGCATTCATTCCGCCTTGCGAGAATAACCGTTGAATCCACTGAGTGAACAAACTTATGGTTTCATCCTTCGAGCCGATTCGGAATAGTCAACCATTTGAATGATCTGCCTATTTTTTCGCATAACGTAAAGNTTTCCTGATGCTTTTACGAATGACTCGGAATACAGATTTCAGCGAATCTCGATCAAGCATTCATTCCGCCTTGCGAGAATAACCGTTGAATCCATTGAGTGAACAAACTTATGGTTTCATTCTTCGAGCCGATTCGGAATAGTCAACCATTCGAATGATCTGCCTATTTTTTCGCATAACGTAAAGCTCACCCGCCACGATGAAATGGTAGATGAACGAATTAATAGATTTCCTTTTTAGGAACAGAAACAAAACCTGGCCAGTCAGCTACTAGTGGTCGGGTGCAGCGACTTGTTGGGTTTGTTTATATTTACTGATATCCTCGCCGCAAAAAGGGCAACACGGTTGCTTAAGCGAAATTTGAGGAGTCCTTAGACTGAAAAGGTCATCTCCACAGTAAGGGCATCTGCGAAGCTCTTTAGGCCATGAAAAAGCGAACAACTCGACGACGCCACTGATAATTGACGATACGATAAATATCCCACCAGCTAGGCCTAGACTTATCTTATAGGTCAAGAAAGCTAATAGCACACCCACTACGAAAATAGCAAAACTCCACTTGTGTATGCGACTGTGGCGTTTGCCATGATCAATGTATGTATCGAAGAAAGACGACATGATGATTATTTTTTACCCAACGTAAAGTTCACCCATCCATGAGTGGGGGGAAACTATACTTTGTTGTTAATGGTTTAAACCAAGATAAAACTTGGCTGCGCAGCTACTCATGGATTGGTGTGCAACGTCTTGTTAGGCTAGTTTGTTTTCTTGTATTGGTTTGGGCAAACCCACAAAAATAACAAGCAAAAATATTATAAACCCTACTGGATATACAATCATATTGAGAATGTGTTCGGATAAAGCACCTTCATTATGGGCAGATAACGAAATAACAAACTTACACAATTCGAAAATCGCAACAAAACTCCAAACCGCAGCAAAAAATACGACAATCTTCTCCACTCGATAAGATAATCGACAACCATTCGTTCCGCGATGGGCGATTAGATGACTTAGTGCTAGTAGAGTAATAGCGATGATGTAGATCATGTTTTTATTTGCCTAACGTAAAGTTCACCCGCAGCGATCAAAGCGCAGATAAACGGTTAATGTTTCAATTCTGAGGAACAGTAGAAAAACCTGACACAGTAGCTACTAGCTGTCGGGTGCAACGACTTGTTCTGCCTATATTTTGCTTTCGTGGTGTCGGCGATCAATAAATCCTTTCGCATCAACTGAAGAACTTTGTGAATGTAAAAACGAAACGGTGATTGAAATGATTTGTCGTTGCAAACCGTAGCGAGCGAACGAGCTTCCTTCAAAAAGCAGGTGAACGAGCAAATTAAACCGACAATGCAGTTGGCATAGCGCAACCGCCACACAGACGGCGATAAACTAGAATCAGATCCGCCAACCAACGATATGGCAAATGTGTCGCGAATGAAAACCGTCGAATCGCAAGTTTAGGTTTCTGAGCGGTATCAGAATGAGCTGGTCAGAATGAAGTGGATAGCTCGAAAAATACGCTAAAACGAACAACCTCAACAGAACTCAATATTTTTTGCAGAACGTAAAGCACACCGGCAGCGATGTACCAGACGCACAAAGATTATAAGTTTCAATTCTGTAAACCAGTCGAGAAACCTGGCAAGTCAGCTACTAGCTGTCGGGTGCTGCGACTTGTTCTGCCGATTTGTTTCCCCCACTTTTCTCGTTGCTTTCAAGAGCGACTCCGAACCCCTCTTTCTTGCTCACAACTTATGGAACGTGACACCCGAATTCGTGTACCTTGCGGAGAAAACTAATGATTCCACTGAGTGAACAAACTTATGGTTTCATCCTTCGAGCAGATTCGGAATAATCAACATTTCTGGAAGTGCTGAGTTTTTTTGCAGAACGTAAAGCACACCGGCAGCGATGTACCAGATGCGCAAAGTTTAAAGTTTCAATTCTTAAAAACAGCGGCCAACACCTGGCCAATCAGCTACTAGCTGTCGGGTGCTGCGACTTGTTCTGCTTGTTGTTTTCTTGGCAGGATATGTGATTAATCGCGCTACCATTTAAGGTTTTTGCGATCTGGGTCACGAGAATCATAATCCGTAAAAGCGGCTGATCTCAATGCTCGTAGTGACACGAATACAAGCAACACAGTAATAACTCCGCCAATCAATGCGGCACCTAAAACAGCCCAGAAATATGTATTAAACTCTTGGTTCTCGTCTGCGAGTTTAAACCATTTGATTAGTCCCCAAATACCAAGTCCCGAGCAAACAGCTGGAAAAATGGCAATACAGCCAATAAGGCAGCCTCCAGGTGTTCCTTGTGTCGGTGTAAGTGTCATAGCTTGTCTGGCTATTTTTTGCAGAACGTAAAGTTCACCCGCAGCGATGGAAGCGCAGATAAACGATTAATGTTTCAATTCTTAAAGAACAGTTTTCAAATCTGGCACGGTAGCTACTAGCTGTCGGGTGCAACGACTTGTTGGGCTTGTTTGTTTAAATTAAACCATTCAATTAACCGATCACGGTCATCCCTCTCGAACCTTTTCAAAGGTAGTGAAAAGTTATCAATGCTGTAACCTGTCGCGTATCTATACTTAATGCGCGACGATGTTATGCGATATTCTAGTATATTCTCAGTATTGATTACGAGATCTTGAAACAGGCGCCTTCGATAAGTAACTGTATCCTCATCAAAATGTATCTCTACAACCTCTGTAGCCATCAAATTAAACCAAGCGAATATAGGTGCTATTGATACTATAACTCTGCTCCATGATTTTGAGGAATCTAGGGTGTCAAACCCAATGATTGCTGGAACAGAGAGTCCCAAAATAAGAAGAAACATCCCTACTGTTACTATGGGGAACCTCTTTGTTTTGGATGTGATTGGCATAGTATATTTTTTGCCCAACGTAAAGTTCACCGGCCGCGATGTAAGCGTCGATGAAACGATTAAAGTTTCAATTCTCTGGAACAGTAGCAAAACCTGGCCTGTCAGCTACTAGCGGTCGGGTGCAACGACTTGTTATGCCAGTTTTTTTCTTAGCTGGATTTGTTGCTATCTGGCACGATTCAGAACCCATCGTGAGCATATTTCGAGCCACCGTGTGATCAACGAATCCATTGTATCTAGGAATTCATGTGAGCGATGTAGCCAAATGCTAAAGCAGACGCAATCAGGCCTGCTCCGGATTCACTAAGAAAGCCTGCTATAGCTACAGCAAACAGTCCTACTAGAGCTATGGAAACCAAAATAACAGATGAGAGGCTATTGTTTTTGTCATTCATATTTTTTGCATAACGTAAAGCACACCGGCAGCGATGTGCCAGATGTGCAAAGTTTAAAGTTTCAATTCTGAGGAACAGTGGCCAAATCCTGGCCAGTCAGCTACTAGCTGTCGGGTGCTGCGACTTGTTAGCTTAAATTTTGTCCAGCAANCCGCTGATCAGAATATTCACTTAGCCTTGCAAAGAAAACCGATGAATCCACTGAGTGAACAAACTTATGGTTTCATCCTTCGAGCCGATTCGGAATAGTCAACCGTTTGAATAATCTGCCTATTTTTTCGCATAACGTAAAGCACACCGGCAGCGATGTGCCAGATGTGCAAAGTTTAAAGTTTCAATTCTGAGGAACAGTGGCCAAATCCTGGCCAGTCAGCTACTAGCTGTCGGGTGCTGCGACTTGTTAGCTTAAATTTTGTCCAGCAAGCCATAGCTTAAAAAGACGCATCTGCGTGGTGATATCAGAAGACTTGTACTCAGGATGACACTCAAGAAATTCGCCAAAACGGCTTAATCTAGGAGCTACATAATTATCCACAACTACAGAAGGTTCGGATTGGTTCCTTATGCTAGACTTCCAATATTTAATGGATGTGACACACATAGTCCAACCTAGGAAAAATGGAAGAAATCCAAGTATTGCTGGCAAATCGAAGTGTGCATTTGAACCAAAAAACAAACCAAAAGAACCCAATAGGATAAAGGCTGCACCTACGGGAATGCTTACCACAGCACAAATTTTATCAAACGGTGTCATATTTTTTTAGCTAACGTAAAGCTCACCCGCCACGATGAAATGGTAGATGAACGAATTAATAGATTTCCTTTTGAGGAATAGAAACAAAACCTGGCCAGTCAGCTACTAGTGGTCGAGTGCAGCGACTTGTTATGCAATTTGGTTTCCTCCGTCTTTCTTGATGCTTTTACGAGCGATTAGGAATACAGATTTTGCTGACCGCTGATCAGAATATTCACTTAGCCTTGCAAGGAAAACCGATGAATCCACTGAGTGATCAAACTTATGGTTTCATCCTTCGAGCCGATTCGGAATAGTCAACCGTTTGAATAATCTGCCTATTTTTTCGCATAACGTAAAGCTCACCCGCCACGATGAAATGGCAGATGAACGGATTAATAGATTTCCTTTTGAGGAATAGAAACAAAACCTGGCACGGCGGCTACTAGTGGTCGGGTGCAGCGACTTGTTATGCAATTAGTTTCCCCCGTCTTTCTGGTTACTTTCAAGAGCGATTAAGAATACAGATTTTGCTGACCGCTGATCAGAATATTCACTTAGCCTTGCAAGGAAAATCGTTGAATCCACTGAGTGAACAAACTTATGGTTTCATCCTGCGAGCCGATTCGGAATAGTCAACCATCTGAATGATCTGCCTATTTTTTCGCATAACGTAAAGCACACCGGCAGCGATCAGGCGCCGATATGCGAATTAAGGATACAATGACGTAAAAAGGTTTGCCGTCGCAAACTCGACAGCTACTAGCTGTCGGGTGCTGCGACTTGTTCGGCTATTTATGATAATAATCCCCACCTGCTCCAATAGCACGGCTAAATTGAGCGCCTTCAATCAACTCATTTATCATCCCTAATTCAGCCTGCGCATCATCTCCACCTAACCTTTCCGATTCAATTGAATAGGTAAATATCGCCATACGGTAAGCTCCACCTTCGACTCTATACGCAATTTGCCATGAAAATAAAATGCACGAAACACCTCTCTCGACGACCCCCTTAGATTCAGTCTTGATATATAAACCATCATGATATGGTTCAAAATCATCAAACGGCTTATTATCAGAATTCGGTCCTCGACGAAAACTAAGGACGTTGAGCCTCAAAGTGCCACTCCCTAAAACATCTTTGTAAAACGTGCCACCTCCGGACGGGTCGTATTCCTCTTCCCAATCTAGCGGAATCCTAAATGTTACTAGTCCTCCTCGATATAAAATGTCCTTATAGACCTTGTCTTCTAATTGTATCACTTCGCGGTCCTGCATCATTTCATCTTTCACGGATTCTTCACATGACAAACAGGCCAGAAATAATATTAGAACTGTGTATCGCATAGTTTTTTGCCGAACGTAAAGTTCACCGGCCGCGATGTAAGCGTCGATAAACGATTAAAGTTTCAATCTTGTAAAACCGTCAAAAAACCTGGCCGGGAAGCTACTAGCTGTCGGGTGCAACGACTTGTTCGGCTTATTGATTACATCTCAATTTAGCGGCAGCCACACTGATGCGATTAATCTCATCAAAGTGATACTTTTCAGGTTCACCATAAGATGCGTCTTCTATTAACTTAGTTACACTCTGTGCGATTTGTCTCAACTTACTATTTGGGATACGAGGTGCAATTGAATNTTGGGAATTACACCTTCACAGCAAAACAGGCGGCAATGCTTAATGTAAGCATCCAATGATGCAGATCGACAATTAACGTCAAAACTAGCATCAAGAGAATCTAGAATTTGTGTGAGAGAATCAATAAAACACTGATGGTCATTTGCTTTCATTATTTTGCCGAACGTAAAGCTCACCCGCCACGATGAAATGGTTGATGAACGAATTAATAGATTTCCTTTTGAGGAACAGAAACAAAACCTGGCACGGCGGCTACTAGTGGTCGAGTGCAGCGACTTGTTATGCAATTAGTTTCCTCCGTCTTTCCTGATGCTTTTACGAATGACTCGGAATAC
>NZ_JACBAZ010000028.1 GCF_013391475.1 Oceaniferula marina
CCTCCGGGTTGGGACGGTGATCTGATATTTCGACACTCGTGAGTGACGGAAGTAGGCTCACCGTTCTTACATCCAAAGATCAAACCAACTATTAAGGTGATCAAAGCTATTTGTATTTTCATTTTTTATCGAACGTAAAGCACACCGGCAGCGATCAGGCGCCAATATGCGAATTAAAGATACAATGACGTAAAAGGATTACCTGTCGCAAACTCAACAGCTACTAGCTGTCGGGTGCTGCGACTTGTTCGGTTTGTTTTTCTATCATCTCAATGAACCCTTTAGGTGTAATACCGTGATTCGACCATTCCGTAGGAGTAACCCAAAATGATTCCTTGGTGTCATTGCCCTTAATCAATGTCAGACGATATCTAGGCCTCTCATCTAGTGAGTTGGTGCTGATATGCCTCCAAACAGTCCCTGCCAGATTCTTCGCTACTTCCAGGTCTTCGTCATCTGTAAGAGTAACAATAGGATCCTGGTCTACATCTTTGCTAATATGTATAGCTACAGTATCATCGGAAATTCCAGTCGAAGGGTAGCTTCCATAGACTAAGAACAATAATGCAGCCGTGCAAACAGTGAAGGCAGCAATCGAATAACGCTTGACCAGCTTCATATTTTTTACCGAACGTAAAGAACACCTGCAGATAGTGGGCGGATACTTTACTGTGTGTGAATGGTTTAAATCACCAGAAAAATCTGGCTGATCAGCTACTATCTGTCGGGTGCTTCGACTTGTTCGGCTTGTTTTGTGAACGCTAAGGATTTGCCGATTCGGAACCCATCTGTCTGGGCTATACAAATCACCGTTGTCCAATCAAACAAACCTAAACACGGATCTATTTTTGCCGAACGTAAAGCACACCGGCAGCGATCAGGCGTCGGCATGCGAATTAAAGATACAATGGCGTAGAAAGGTTACCTGTCGCAAACTCGACAGCTACTAGCTGTCGGGTGCTGCGACTTGTTCGGCTTGTTTTGTATTTTGGCTGCAAGTGTGAATGATCTGACTAAATATCCGTGGAATCTTCACTCTTCATACAAACTGCTACAATAATCATACCGATGGCGACAAATAGCAAAACTGGCATCCATAATCCGATGAAATAGATTGCTCCATTCACAATTAATCCGAATACGCCCCAAAAGAAAAGGCGTCCGCGTGTATCTAATGCAATATACCAATTTAGCATGATGTGTTTGATTTATGAGTGCTTATGGGTGTTCTCGGGTAGTGAATGCAAAGGACATGCAATTTTTTGCCGAACGTAAAGTTCACCCGCCGTGATGTAATGGTGGATAAACGGATTAAAGTTTCAATCTTGAGAAACAGAAGTGAAATCTGGCACTTCAGCTACTAACGGTCGGGTGCAACGACTTGTTCTACATTTTTTTGATTAACCCATTGCTGCATACCCCACTTACTTTCTGGCTTACGCCAGGAAATTAAATAATTCGCCACATACATATAAACTTCACCATCAACCTCGAACTTCACGGTAACCTTCCAGCTGCCTATCGAAAAATCATTTCTACGTTCCCCGTGTTTAATCTTTAAAAACGAAAGAAGTTCCCCATGAAAAGACGGAGGACCATCAGGCATAGCTTCAAGATTATATTTATTGCCATCAGGAGCAACGGTTGATGCCTCAATTATCTTCGCGCTCTTAAACTCTCCTCTTAGGCTAAAGTTTACGGCACCTTCAATTTCAGCCATCAATCCAAAAGGAGCTTTCTCAACCTTAGTTTTTTTTGAGGTAAGTTCGCTACTTGTTCGTGTAACTAAATGTAGCAGCTCGACCTCATGAGCTGACAAAGAAGAAGCCAATATAAATAAGCTGAATAATGATATTAGGTGACGATGCATATTTTTTGTAGAACGTAAAGCACACCGGCAGCGATGTACCAGTTACGCAAAGATTAAAGTTTCGATTTTGTAAACCAGCTGAAAAATCTGGCCCAGAAGCTACTAGCTGTCGGGTGCTGCGACTTGTTCGCTTCGTTATTGCTTAATACGCGACATCTAGTCTCAAAACCGCGGTAGTAAAAAGGAAGAAGTGTCTCGGCCTTAGACAGAGAAACGCCAGATTTAATAAGGTAGCCAAATATAATTCTGTCACCATGATAAGCTCCAACCTCGACCTTTTTGACAAAATCTATCCCTTCATCGATTAGGTCAGCTTCTAATTCATCTGCTATAACTCGAGCCTCCTTGCCTCTACTATGTGACTGTGATGGATGCTCCCCTATCCCGATGGAACGTTGCTCCTGCTTTGGTAGCGTATCAATATGTTCCTGAAAAATCTTTTTGCGTGCTTCTGAATAACGCTGGAAATACCGATCACGGACTTCTAAGTTTGGCTCAACTGCCCAGTCATCAGGAAGTCCAATATCTTCATACCGAGCATTCACTTCTGCTATTGTAAGCCATTGTTGCATGTTTTTTTTAGCGAACGTAAAGTTCACCCGCCGTGATGTAATGGTGGATAAACGGATTAAAATTTCAATTCTTTAGAACATTAGCTAAGCCTGACACGGCAGCTACTAACGGTCGGGTGCAACGACTTGTTCGGTCAGTTATTGTTTCTCAGGTGGGAACATCGTCACGCTGTTCAAATCCAGCCGGTACATACCATTAGAAGTGAAAATCGTTAAGTTTGAAGACTCCAACAATTCTTTGTTAATAGCAAAAGTGTATTCAGTTATGGTGCCTTTGATTTCTCCCTGCAAGCTAGCCGATGAAAGTAGCTTAAAACCTTTAGCACTGTAAATCGTCAGGCTAACGCCTAATGTCACGTAATCAGAATCTACATGTAGGACCCCAGTGACGTATTCCCCCTCTTTATGTAAACCTCTAGCATTCAATTTCAGTGTACACTTAACCTGACTAATATTAGTTTCGCCAGTTACACTTCCCTTCACACCCTTAATCTCAGGCGGGTTAAATGATCTGGCCTCTGAAACTACCATTAATAGAATCAAGAATGCAAAAATGTAGTATGGTTTCATTTTTTTTACCGAACGTAAAGATCACCCGCCACGATTAAATGGTTGATGAACGGATTAATAGATTTCTTTTTGAGGAACAGAAACAAAACCTGGCCAGTCAGCTACTAGTGGTCGGGTGCAGCGACTTGTTGGGCAATGTTTTGAGGTGGTCTCCTTTTTGTTGCCAGTAAAAAGTGAGTTTTGTTGATGATTCGCTGATCTAACCTTGGGCTTGGTTTTGCTTGGTTCTCCGTAGCTGGAGAGGTGGAATGGAGGGGCTGGAGCGTAGCGACAGGCCCGG
>NZ_JACBAZ010000029.1 GCF_013391475.1 Oceaniferula marina
AAATTCAATATTAACGACCGAAACCCTAGTAGGGGCAACAGAGCCTAAGCAGTTTGAAGCAATCGAAATAAAAAGTATGATTTTGAGAAAACAGTTCATTTTTTTGCAGAACGTAAAGCACACCGGCAGCGATGTACCAGATGCGCAAAGTTTAAAGTTTCAATGCTGATGAACAGCGGCCAAACCCTGGCCAATCAGCTACTAGCTGTCGGGTGCTGCGCCTTGTTCGCTCAGTTGTTTACTTCACAGGATTTGTTGCTTTCGAGGGCGCAACGATGGCACATGACATCCGAGTTTCCACTACGTTCAGAGTATTAGATGAAAACCTCGGGTTCCCCCGCTCAACGAATCCCGCTATTCGAGCCGATTCGGAATAATCAACTATTTGAATGCGGCGTGCATGCTTGTTTTAGCGAACGTAAAGCACACCGGCCGTGATCTCACGGTTGGTGGGCTGATTAAAGTTTCAATTCTCTAGAACCGCCAAAGAAATCCTGGCCAGTCAGCTACTAACGGTCGGGTGCTGCGACTTGTTCTGCTGGTTGTTCTCTTCTACGAGCGATGTGCCATTTTCATTCACGTTGCCCCGACCGTATGCGTCTTTCGAGCCATCGTGAGCGATTCGGAATCCATCAATCATGCCGTCGTGTGATCAACGAATTCATCGTGAGCATCCTTCGAGCCGATACCGATTAATCAAGTTTTTGAATGCGGTGCCAATCTTTTGCAGAACGTAAAGCACACCGGCCGTGATGGAATGGTCGATGGGCGAGTTAATGTTTTAATCCTGTAGAACACCCGAAAAACCTGGCTACTCAGCTACTAACGGTCGGGTGCTGCGACTTGTTCTGCTTGTTGTTTTTATCGCCTTCCAACGACTCGAAGATCCAGAGCTCTGTCATAAACAGCAGAAGAAAATGTAACTAAATTCTCCATGCTGTGAATCCTATTAGGAGCTTTCAAGCGCATGTCAGGTTGACATGGACAATAATCATTAAAGCTCCCCATACCGCCATAAACGGATGTAATGGATGCTGAATCAAGAGAAACCTCAGATTTTCAATACAGCAGAGAATCATGCCGATTCGCAAACAGCTGAAAACCGAAAACACAAAATAATGAATCCCCTTTCAAGCATTGCTTGAGCAAAAAGCTATTTTTCAGCAACGCCCTTAAACCAGAAAACGAAATCAACCAGAAACAGCGCTATTCGTGACCAACATTACGAGCCGATTCGGAATAATCAACCTTTCTGGAAATGCTGAGTTTTTTTGCAGAACGTAAAGTTCACCCGCGGCGATGAAACCGATGATGAACAGATTAAATTTTCTATATTGAGAAACAGCAGCAAAACCTGACACGTCAGCTACTAGCCGTCGGGTGCAACGGCTTGTTCGCTCTTATTTTTCCTGAGCGATCCTATAGCTGATAACGTTATCAACAGCTATCGCATGGTGCAGCGTATTCTTGTGGGCGTGATTGGATGTGCTTTGGATCACAAGCCAATCCTCACCAATATCAATTGAGAATGGAGGGTAGATAGTGAGCGTCTTCACACTACCTCCTCCCTCACTATGCGGCACACGATACTCAACCGTCATATATGCCTTCTCGTATGAACCGACATGCTTGTGAACTGTTTTTTCTGGTGTCTTGTTACACGCAAATAGCAAGGCACAACAGATGATAATAAGTGTAGCTTTCATATTCTTATTTTAGCGAACGTAAAGCACACCGGCAGCGATCAGGCGTCGGCATGCGAATTATAGATACAATGACGTAAAAAGGTTACCGTCGCGAACTCGACAGCTACTAGCTGTCGGGTGCTGCGACTTGTTCTGCCGATTTGTTCCTCCCGCTTTTCTGGTTTCTTTCAAGTGAGA
Organism: Oceaniferula marina; assembly: GCF_013391475.1. NCBI lineage: Bacteria > Pseudomonadati > Verrucomicrobiota > Verrucomicrobiia > Verrucomicrobiales > Verrucomicrobiaceae > Oceaniferula > Oceaniferula marina. The sequence continues at coordinate 1,884 of NZ_JACBAZ010000029.1, forward strand.
CTCGGAATCATCCTTTCTTGCTCTCAATTTATGAAGCGTGACACCCGAATTCGTGTGCCTTCCAAGGAAAGCCGATGAATAACCTGAGTAATCAAACTTATGGTTTCATCCTTCGAGCCGATTCGGAATTATCAACCTTTCTGGAAGTGCTGAGTTTTTTTGCAGAACGTAAAGCACACCGGCAGCGATCAGGCGCCGACACACGAATTAAAGATACAATTTCGTAAAAGGGTTACCTGTCGCAAACTCGACAGCTACTAGCTGTCGGGTGCTGCGACTTGTTGGATTTACTTATAATGTTGCAGCATGCCACCATCGTCCCTCGGAAACAGCATCAGGATCTATGCCCCTGATTGCTTCTCTAGTGGCCTGCAGTGCCGACTTGTCATAGGCACAAATGGAACCCAGAAACGTGAGCGGGCTAGTATTGATCTGGTGTCTACTGTGATAGCCTTCATATTCCAAGTAAACAACCGCGCCTCTGGACTTCTCTATGCATACTGAGTCACCATAATTAGTACTACCGATCCTTATATAATTCCCTAGATCTTGAGCGTCTGTATCCAAATCAATCATCGTGGGGCATGATTTGGGTAGTCCAACGTCGCAGAGAAACGCCCAAACATCGGGTGGGGCTTCCAGCCCCCAATCCACAGCTTCCGGGTAGTACACGACCTCGCTAAGCTCCGTGGCCAATCCCCGGAGATCATCGGGCAAATCCTCGACCAAACGCTGAATGTAACCGTCGAGGAGATTTGAAGGAGTGATCATTTTTTATCCAACGTAAAGCACACCGGCAGCGATCAGGCGCCGATATACGAATTAAAGATACAATGACGTAAAAAGGTTACCTGTCGCAAACTCGACAGCTACTAGCTGTCGGGTGCTGCGACTTGTTATGCAATTAGTTTCCTCCGCCTTTCTGGTTACTTTCAAGATCGATTAGGAATACAGATTTTGCTGACCGCTGATCAGAATATTCACTTAGCCTTGCAAAGAAAACCGATGAATCCACTGAGTGAACAAACTTATGGTTTCATCCTTCGAGCCGATTCGGAATAGTCAGCCGTTTGAATAATCTGCCTATTTTTTCGCATAACGTAAAGCACACCGGCAGCGATCAGGCGTCGATATGCGAATTAAAGATACAATGACGTAAAAAGGTTACCTGTCGCAAACTCGACAGCTACTAGCTGTCGGGTGCTGCGACTTGTTCTGCCGACTAGTTTCCCCCGCTTTTCTGGTTCCTTTCAAGTGCGACTCGGAATCAACCTTTCTTGCTCACAACTTATGGAACGTGACACCCGAATTCGTGTGCCTTGCGGAGAAAACCAATGATTCCACTGAGTGAACAAACTTATGGTTTCATCCTTCGAGCCGATTCGGAATAATCAACCTTTCTGGAAGTGCTGAGTTTTTTTTGCAGAACGTAAAGCACACCGGCGGCGATGTACCAGTCGTGCTAAGATTAAAGTTTCAATCCTGATGAACAGCGGCCAAATCCTGACCAGTCAGCTACTAGCCGTCGGGTGCTGCGACTTGTTCGGCTTGTTTTGTTTCAGTTAACGATATCAAAGCTTCTCGTCCAACCTGATCAAACATCGTAAAAGGAATATCTACATGTGCCATACTCACATCGCCTTGGAAAAAGACACGTATGCCTCTACGGCGAAGGTCCGAGTAAAAAACTTTGTCCCAGAGAACCACGGAGTCCTCACCCCTACGTTTCTGAAAACGAATTTCTTCATCGTTAAGTGATATCGCAACGACTTGACTACAAATATTATGAGTCCAATTAGGGATCATTAATCCACCCAATGCCATATGCAGCCAACCCATGAGCTTCCCCGATAGAACTTCATATAAGCCCAATACAATGAGCATTAGGCATGAGAAAATAATAACAACGCCTACAACAGGGAATCTTTTCTTAACAGAAACTATGTTCATATTTTTTGCCGAACGTAAAGAACACCAGCAGCGATGTACCAGTAGCTCTAAATTTAAAGTTTCGATTCTGATGAACAGCGGCCAAACTCTGACCTGTCAGCTACTAGCTGTCGGGTGCTTCGACTTGTTCGGCCTTATATTGTTCAGCTAGAATACGTTCAGCCAGCTCAATGCCATCCTCTGCAGCTATCATATTCAAATCAGATTGAGACACATCCAAGACGATTAAATCTCCTGATCGGCCAAGATAAAAAGCACCGCCTGACGTGGGAATATACTTTCTAGACCCATTAACCCAAAGTCCATTTTTTACGTGAGGCTGAATCAAAATCCCTTTGGATGGAATAATGGGGTCACTCTGCATAGTCGTCGTAATACTCTTCCAGATTGGACTTGGAAAAATCGCGTAAAACACTGAACCATCACCACGCTTTGTAAAATACACTGTTTTATCAAGGCTACCACTGGCGAGTCCGTCTTCAACCTGACGAGAATCGCAAGATACAATGCTGCAAATAACAGCGAGTAAGATCATTGTTCTCATATTTTTGCCGAACGTAAAGCACACCGGCAGCGATCATGCGCCGATATGCGAATTATAGATACAATGACGTAAAAAGGTTTGCCGTCGCAAACTCGACAGCTACTAGCTGTCGGGTGCTGCGACTTGTTCGACCAGATTTTCTCCGCGCTGCCAATCCATTCTAGTGGAATTAAACAGGACAACCTTAACTTAACATGCTTAAAATGAGCAGACTACAAACCTAAAACGGCCAATGCTTGAGACTTGAAACGCTGCCGCCACTGGTCAATTCACTCAGAATGAATGAAAACCACGCCATCTCGTCATCTGCTAGACGGCATGAAAACCGAAATTCTTGGATCAAACCATTATAAAATCACTAAACTTTACTACCAGTTCAGGGGAAAACCATCGTTAGTCCAGGCACAAAAAAGCGCCACTGGAATAATGACGCTCAGAATACGATATGAAACAGCCTTGAGACGCCAGATCTAGCCTTAGATGGATCTAAAAGATTCAATTTTTTGTCGAACGTAAAGCACACCGGCCGTGATGTGCCAGATGCGCAAGTTTATAAGTTTCAATCCTGTAAACCAGATTAAAAAACCTGGCTACTCAGCTACTAACGGTCGGGTGCTGCGACTTGTTCGCTTATTTCGTTCCCTATCTCCCACGCCGAGACCCTCCTCCCATCTCTCAGGGACAAATACCAACCGTCATCGGATAGCGAAAAGTATGCTAGGCGATCAGGCATTGGCGTAATGCTCTGCCAACGCTCCACAAGAAAAGCCCCACACGCGTCCCTCAAACGCTCAACATTTTCAGGCGTATCTGCCAGATCCGGCAACTCAACTTCCTCGGGAACGCACTCCATCAAATCTTCTTCAAAATGCCAACCGTCGTACTGCTGCTGATCACGATCAGTCGGCCATACAATCACCGGCATACCACAAAGCTCCTGCGGCATTAGAACAAACCATAAGAAATCCGCTTCATCAGGCATTTTAGCCTCAGATAGATTCCTCAAGCACGCATCGATCAGTTCGGAATATGATCCCCATGCTCGAACTAATTCGGTAGCCGCATTCATTTTTATAGCGAACGTTAAGCACACCGGCAGCGATCAGGCGTCGATATGCGAATTAAAGATACAATGACGTAAAATCGTTTGCCGTCGCAAACTCGACAGCTACTAGCTGTCGGGTGCTGCGACTTGTTCTGCCACTTTTTTTTAGTAATGATACCTCGCCTGAGCCACCTGAATAATATCATCACACACTCTATACACTAATCTGTGCTCATCAGTAATACGCCTAGACCAGAACCCAGAAAAAGCATGCTTTAAAGGCTCAGGCTTACCGATGCCCTCATATGGGTTGTCTCGGCCAATATCCGTCAATAGAGCGTTAATTTTTTTAACTAATTTACGGTCGTGCTGCTGCCAATGGGTATAATCCTCCCATGCACGATCAGAGAATTGAATGTTCATAGTAGTTCATCCAAACTCTTCACAACACCTTGACCTTTCTCAAGCTGGGCTATCCCCTCTGAGAGCCTCGTAGCATTCTTGGGGGAACGTAAAAGGTAAGCTGTCTCCTGCAAAGACTCGTAGTCTTCCAAAGAAACCATTACTACGGCTTGATCTCGCTTACGTGTAATAATCACAGGGTCGTGATCTTCGCAAACCTGACTCATCGTCGAAGCAAGGTTTTCTCTTGCGGCTGTATAAGTTATAGCTGTCATATGGACAGGATAACGTCCATATGCGATTTGTCCAATATTTTTTGCAGAACGTAAAGCACACCGGCAGCGAGCATGCGCCGACATACGAATTAAAGTTACAATGTCGTTAAATGGTTACCTGTCGCAAACTCGACAGCTACTAGCTGTCGGGTGCTGCGACTTGTTCGCTTAGTTGATTATCCATCGGATGACGGTCCAGAGGCCAATGCCAGATAAAGAGATCACGGCAGCTGCGGCGAGAGCACAACCAGTAGCGACCCACCACCCCCCGGCATCTGAGTAAACCTTTGAGAGATCCTCTGGTGCACCAAGCTCCTCAAGCTTGCGTCGTGAATACTCTGGGAGCTCTGAAAGTCTAGAAACGCCTGCAGAAGGGGACGACATCAATATACTCTTGTATCCGCCAGTCGACGACTTAGCGAGAAACGCCTCAACTGGCGCTCGATGTTCGTCCTCGAGTATATCGATGGAAAAGAAAAGATAACGTCCCGCCTGTGCGGGTTCATCAAGCGCAAGAAGGACATCTGCGTATGCTCGAAAAAGCCGAGGAGAATAACCATAGTTCCCGAGGCTCGATCTCAAGATCTCTTTGGCTCGGCGGACGTTGCCCGCATCAAGTTCAACTCTCGCCTTCTCTATTGTCTTCTCAACGGGCATTTTTTTTAGCGAACGTAAAGCTCACCGGCGGAGAGTGGCGGGATACTTCACTGTGTTTGAATGGTTTAAACGACCAGAAAATCTGGCTGCGCAGCTACTCTCCGTCGGGTGCAGCGACTTGTTATGCTTGTTGTTTTTTTAGGCAGGATTTGTTGCTGACTGGGCGATCCAGCGACATAGACCGCCAGAACTCGCAGCCAATTCCTTAATGCGGCTTAAAGCCATAATCCACTCATCTAATGTTCTCTGCGCGCAGAATCCATCCGAATTAAGGCGTTCATCAATGTCGCGGAGGACGTCTTCACGATAATCATGAAGATAGCATATTATCTCAGATGCGGCTGATATACACCACTCGGCTTGTCCATCCTTCCAAGTATCTTTGCAATGAGGCAAACGCCAAATCCAATCGCCTGTGCTTTCTGAAAAGTCATGATTAACGAGAATGGAAATAGCTTTTAAGCTTGGGGGTAATAACTCGCCCTCAAACTCAATAGGTGGCCATTCCATCTCATCGAGTTGTTGAGTCATTTTTTGCATAACGTAAAGCACACCGGCAGCGATCAGGCGTCGGCATGCGAATTAAAGATACAATGTCGTAAAATGGTTACCAGTCGCAAACTCGACAGCTACTAGCTGTCGGGTGCTGCGACTTGTTCGATCTGTTTT
>NZ_JACBAZ010000030.1 GCF_013391475.1 Oceaniferula marina
GCAAGGCACACGAATTCGGGTGTCACGTTCCATAAGTTGTGAGCAAGAAAGGTTGATTCCGAGTCGCACTTGAAAGGAACCAGAAAAGCGGGGGAAACTAATCGGCAGAACAAGTCGCAGCACCCGACAGCTAGTAGCTGTCGAGTTTGCGACAGGTAACCATTTTACGACATTGTATCTTTAATTTGCATATCGACGCCTGATCGCTGCCGGTGTGCTTTACGTTCGTCAAAAAAAGTAAGTTTTAGTAAAGAGCAGGGCGTTTGTTATATTGGCCCGTTTCGCTTGAAATCTCAGGATCAATCTGGTGCTCGTCTGGATTATCGTTCGTAGCTTTGGCGAATATGTTCTTTCCCAGTTGATTGTTCTGATCCCGCTCAAGCTCACGCACGGAGATAGTATCGTCATCTCTTCGCGGCACATTGCTAATATGTCAGAGCGAATGTTCTGTAAATGCTTGGATTATGGCAGCTTTGACGGGCGCGCAGACCATGTCAGGAAGGCGCATCCTCCGGGAACACAAATAGGGACGAACAAGTCGCAGCACCCGACAGCTAGTAGCTGTCGGGCCAGGATTTAGCGACTTTGGAATGGCGATTGAAACTTATAAACTTTGCGCAACTGGTACATCGCTGCCGGTGTGCTTTACGTTATGCAAAAAATATGTGGCGCTTAGCTATTATCACCATTTTTCTACTATTAGGCTGTAATAAAGAAGGAGGTAAGGATCATAGTCGAAAACTTTCTCCTGAGGAAGCCAAGGCTGCGCTTAATCAACTCGTCTTAGTAGAAGTCTCTGGTTCTTTAGTGATTACTGATAACAGAGTGAAGATTTCTATAGCAGATAATGGCGATTTTAAACTTGAACGACAGAATCTGAATGATGAGAGCCGAAGTTCGACAGGAACCATTTCACCTAGTAATTATGAATCCTTAAAGCTACGGCTTGCTCAGGTGAGGTGGGATCTGGTGTCTCAAGATGATGTTCGGGGCCTTGATGGACGTATGGTTCGTTTGATTTATGCTGATCGAGCATATTTGGTTTGGTCGCCATCATACGATCAAGATGTTCGTGGTTTAGATTCTCTTATAGACATTCTCAATGAAACTTATCGTTTAGTCGGTCTTGACAGCTTCAGTGAGCTCGAAAAATAAACAAGCATAACAAGTCGCAGCACCCGACCGCTAGTAGCTGACTGGCCAGGTTTTTTGGCTGGTTTACAGAATGGAAAGTTATAAATTAGGGCAACTGGCACATCGCGGCCGGTGTGCTTTACGTTGGGCAAAAATATTATGCTACTACCTGATAACATCGCGCAAAGATTCTTAGAGCAGTATCAAACCCTCTTAAGATCGATTCTTGGTCATGAACCATCATCTCTAAATGATTGGGTTGATGCCAGAAACAAGCTGGCTGAAGTTCATAAAAACTGTGAACTAAATGACGGTTATGATTTTGATGATGATTTTAGAGATGGCTTACGTAATGCCATTTATGGAGATTTTTGTTTTCTCAAGCGTTATAAGAACTACTGCGCCTTACAGCATATTGACTCTTCAGTATTTTACGGAGCAAGGTCATTAACCTCACCTCTTGAGGAAATGATATCTGAGTATAGCATCATCCAGACAGGTTTAATCCCATATCAAGGAACCATAGTCTGCGATGGTCTGGTTCAGCCTTCAAACATGCTTTTAGGCAAGAATTATGCTAAGTCCATGAGAGATGCTTATTGGTCGGCAAAGCGCGGCGGTGAATTGATTCTCATCTAAAAAAATCAAGCCCAACAAGTCGCAGCACCCGACAGCTAGTAGCTGTCGAGTCTGCGACGGCAACCCTTTGACGGCATTGTATCTTTAATTCGCATATCGGCGCTTACATCGCTGCCGGTGTGCTTTACGTTCGGCAATAGAATCAACATGACTAAATATCGTCTAGCCTGGCATCTCTATTCATCTGAAATCAATCTCTCGTGTAGCTCTTTTTGGCCGTTTTCTAGTATTACTGTATCTGACTCTGGAATTCTAGTTTCGTGTAACGGTGTGAGATTTATGATAGCTAAGGAAGATATTGATGCTATTGATTGGCGTCGCTGCCTTTTTGTCGAGGTTCGCGTTAAATTTGCAAAGCAGGGTCGATATGATCGATTAAGGCTACATTGCTTTCGCGTTGATCGGTTGCTGAGATCGATAGTTGCCTCGGGTTTAGGTAGTAATCTCAAGTATGATCCCCAGTTACCTTTTCTATGGTCGCATACTGATTAATCACATAATTGGCCGAACAAGTCGCAGCACCCGACAGCTAGCCGCTGTCGAGTTTGCGACAGGTAACCCTTTTACGGCATTGTATCTTTAATCCGCATATCGACGTCTGATCGCTGCCGGTGTGCTTTACGTTAGCCAAAAAATGAAAATCCTACTATTACTGTTTTTCATGGTTACGAGCTTGAATGCATTAGAGGCGGAATTTTTGCATCAGCCTTCGCGTTTAAAGGTGATTGCACTCGGGACGCATGTTCACATGACAGGAACCTTGAATGGACTGAGGCTTCAATTAGGTCGCAAGGATATTGGAGTCGTAATTTTTGATGAGAAGAAATCAGTCGCTATTAGGCCAGGAGGATTAAAGATCCCATTAGTATTTAAGGCTAGTGCAGACCTACGCTGGAGTTGTAAGTTTAAGGATGACATTACCCACATGAATATGGAGCAGGGCGTGTTTGTTTATCATCTGCATTTTACTGTTGATGGTGAACCATACAGGGTTGTCCATAAGTTGAAGTATACTACTAAGGGTAAGGGCGACTTTCCTAGTAGATGGGTTCAAAAAGAATCAGGCTAACAAGTCGCAGCACCCGACAGCTAGTAGCTGTCGAGTTTGCGACGGCAAATCTTATTACGACATTGTATCTATAATTCGCATATCGGAGCTTGATCGCTGCCGGTGTGCTTTACGTTCTGCAAAAAAACTCAGCACTTCCAGAAAGGTTGAGGTGGTCTCCTTTTTGTTGCCAGTAAAAAGTGAGTTTTGTTGATGATTCGCTGATCTAACCTTGGGCTTGGTTTTGCTTGGTTCTCCGTAGCTGGAGAGGTGGAATGGAGGGGCTGGAGCGTAGCGACAGGCCCGG
>NZ_JACBAZ010000031.1 GCF_013391475.1 Oceaniferula marina
TCCGGGCCTGTCGCTACGCTCCAGCCCCTCCATTCCACCTCTCCAGCTACGGAGAACCAAGCAAAACCAAGCCCAAGGTTAGATCAGCGAATCATCAACAAAACTCACTTTTTACTGGCAACAAAAAGGAGACCACCTCAGATGCCATGTCGCTGATTTATAGTACTAGAGAGAAGATGATGCAGACTCTCACCTCTCTCGACGCTGATATTAACGGTCATGGCGGAGCTGTCGATGACACAAAGAAGGAAGCTCCCTCGTTTATGATTAAGTATAAGCGTTCGTCTGTTTCTGGATTTATGCAAATGAAGTATTATTACAATGATCGGAAAGAGATATTTGCTGAATTTACCTTTTTCGAATCTAGATGAATAACAAATCGAACAAGTCGTTGCACCCGACGGCTAGTAGCTACCGAGCCAGGTTTTGCTGCTGGTTTACAGAATTGAAACTTTAACCATTTCATCAGCGGTTACATCGCCGCCGGTGAACTTTACGTTCGGCAAAATAATGAAAGCAAATGACCATCAGTGTTTTATTGATTCTCTCACACAAATTCTAGATTCTCTTGATGCTAGTTTTGACGTTAATTGTCGATCTGCATCATTGGATGCTTACATTAAGCATTGCCGCCTGTTTTGCTGTGAAGGTGTAATTCCCAATTATCCTGATTGGTTGTCAGGTCTCAGAAAAATTGGAAATTCAATTGCACCTCGTATCCCAAATAGTAAGTTGAGACAAATCGCACAGAGTGTAACTAAGTTAATAGAAGACGCATCTTATGGTGAACCTGAAAAGTATCACTTTGATGAGATTAATCGCATCAGTGTGGCTGCCGCTAAATTGAGATGTAATCAATAAGCCGAACAAGACGTTGCACCCGATGGCTAGTAGCTAACCTGCCAAGTTTTTCGACCATTAATCAAAATTGAAACATTAACCGTTTATCCGAGCTTTGATCGCCACGGGTGAACTTTACGTTGGGCAAAAAAATGAAGCGCTGGATCACATATTGCTGCGATATTGCCGTTATTTCGAGCTATATCGGATCTGTGTATCTTATGATCAAACTGAAGTTGTCAGATACACATAAGATGGAGATTCAAGGGGGTGTCGACAGTTTGGCGGTAATAGCAGCTATGCTTATAATTCTAGGATCGCTGATTATAGCTTTGAGAGTCACATACGGCATTTGGGATACTGATAAATCATCAATGAGGCTAAAGCGCTTATACCAAATTCCGTTCATTAATGTCGCCACATGGTATTTGCGAAGGAGGAATGGTATTCCATTTGGGATAGCCCAACCTCGTCGTAGATTCCCATGGGAGGCTTAAAAACAACAAGCCCAACAAGTCGCAGCACCCGACAGCTAGTAGCTGTCGAGTTTGCGACGGTAACCTTTTTACGACATTGTATCTCTAATTTGCATATCGACGCATGATCGCTGCCGGTGTGCTTTACGTTCGGTAAAAAAAAGCATGAATCAATATCGTAAGCCAATAAACGTAGTCCTAACGATATGGGCTATATCTATTTTGTTAAGCCTCGTATTACCGTTTTTTGCTGAAGAGAGCGAGGTGTTGCAAGATGCCAAAAACCTCAAGATTCAAGTTGAATCTCTTAAAATCGATTTAGACAGAAAGAAATCATCTTCTGATGTATCAGAGGATGAGTATTCAAAGATAAATGGTGAATTGTCGGTTCTTGATAAAAAGGCCACTACAATAATTCAATCCGAGCAATTAGAGTCAGAGTGGAATTGGTATTCTGACCTTGTCGTCCCTTTATCTTCTTTGGTCGTCGCAGTTTTTGGGTTGTATTATAACAACAAACCGAACAAGTCGTTGCACCCGACCGCTAGTAGCTGAGTAGTCAGGTTTTTCAGACTGTTCTACACGATTGAAACTTTAACCGTTTATCGACGCTTTTATCGCGGCCGGTGAACTTTACGTTCTGCATAAAATGAAGAAGCTCTACCTCATTCTCGCTTTGGTCTTAGCGATCATGCCGCCAGCTAAAGCGATAGACTGGAAAGAGCATTATAAAGCTTTTAACAAGGTTGAACCATCAGAGGAGGGGGAAGATGTCTTTATTAAGGCTTTTGAGACAGAGTTGGCAAATGTTGAACTCAAGGATTTGAGCTTCGAGGAGGCTATCGACAAACTTAGGATGGCCCACAGAGCCATGAACAAAGACATTAGGCTGAGTTTTATAATCGATGGAGATATAGCTAGGAAGAAGGTTAAATTAGTAAAAGCAGTGATAACTTTCGGTGATGCTCTCGATCAATTATGTCTTCAGGCTGGAGCTGTATGGGATTTTAGTGCCAAGATCCGAGTTCTCCCAAGGAATAAACTGGCAGAACAAGTCGCAGCACCCGACAGCTAGTAGCTGTCGAGTTTGCGACGGTAACCTTATTACGTCATTGTATCTATAATTCGCATATCGACGCCTGATCGCTGCCGGTGTGCTTTACGTTCTGCAAAAAAATGAGCGCACATCGACAATATGCACGGGCTGGTTTCAGCATCATGCCATTGCCGATCTTTATCCCTCTCGCAATTGGCGTCGGCTGGATCATTAATCACTATTCGGGCAGCCTTTTGTTTGCGCTTGTAGTCGGAGTCGTTTCTATTCCTGTATCGGTTTGGATTATTGATCTTGTTTTCAATAACCCTCTTGCGCTCAAATTTCAGAATTATCCTGGAAATCACTCTTGCCCAACCTGCAAACAGAAGTATGAGACGTATCGTTCGATGCCTTCAGGCGGCGATTCACTCATTCTCGAATGCTTCAAATGTGGAGCGAAGAATCGTTTCGATAAGAAGTATCACCATTTGGGGTTCCTTGACACGGAAGACAAAAAAGTGGCAGAACAAGTCGCAGCACCCGACAGCTAGTAGCTGACTTGCCAGGTTTCTCGACTGGTTTACAGAATTGAAACTTATAATCTTTGTGCGTCTGGTACATCGCTGCCGGTGTGCTTTACGTTCGCCAAAAAATAATGAACCACAAAATAGCAAGTTCTGGTCTTAAGCAATGGGCTATCTTAGGCTCCTGTTTTGCTTTGCCTATGTGTATTTTCTTTTCGTTGCTGAGAGGTGATTGGATATTGGGTATACAGGTTGGTATCCTGTCCGGGGGATTATTTGCAACAATGATGGTATGGTTTTCAGCGCGTCAGATAAAACGACTTTCTGTTGATCGACCAGATTTTGAAGGGGCAGATGTTATTTTTGAAGGACCCGCTAATCATTTTAAGGGAGCCGAAGGAGTGGGCGGATATCTCTGGCTTACATCGAGCGAACTATTTTTTAAATCACACAGATTCAATATTCAGAATCACGAATGCAGAATGCGGCTGCAGGATATTACATCTATCGACACTATTAAGACTCTAGGCATCATTCCCAATGGTCTTTTGGTTTGCTCTGCTTTAGGCGCTAAAGAGAAGTTCGTAGTGAACAGGAATAAAGATTGGGCAACTGCAATTATGCGTGAGAGAGAGAACGAATGTGAGCTAAATCAACAAAACGGCGAACAAGTCGCAGCACCCGACAGCTAGTAGCTGTCGAGTTTGCGACAGGTAACCCTTTTACGACATTGTATCTATAATCCGCATATCGACGCCTGATCGCTGCCGGTGTGCTTTACGTTCTGCAAAAAAAACTCAGCACTTCCAGAAATGTTGATTATTCCGAATCGGCTCGAAGGATGAAACCATAAGTTTGTTCACTCAGTGGAATCATTGGTTTTCTCCGCAAGGCACACGAATTCGGGTGTCACGTTCCATAAGTTGTGAGCAAGAAAGGTTGATTCCGAGTCGC
>NZ_JACBAZ010000032.1 GCF_013391475.1 Oceaniferula marina
CGTCTCATCCACCAAACCTCCAACCGTGATCCATCTCTCCTGTGGATATTCGTCTCTCGGGTTGCACATGATATTTTTTTGCAGAACGTAAAGCACACCGGCAGCGATCAGGCGTCGATATGCAAATTAAAGATACAATGCCGTAAAAAGGTTACCGTCGCAAACTCGACAGCTACTAGCTGTCGGGTGCTGCGACTTGTTCTGCCGATTAGTTTTCCCCGCTTTTCTGGTTACTTCCAAGAGCTAGTCTGAACCCATCTTTCTTGCTCACAACTTATGGCACGTGACACCCGAATTCGTGTGCCTTGCGAGGATAACCAATGAATAACTTGAGTAATCAAACTTATGGTTTCAACCTTCGAGCCAACTCGGAATAATCAACCTTTCTGGAAGTGCTGAGTTTTTTTTGCAGAACGTAAAGCACACCGGCAGCGATCAGGCGTCGATATACCAATTAAAGATACAATGTCGTAAAAAGGCTACCTGTCGCAAACTCGACAGCTACTAGCTGTCGGGTGCTGCGACTTGTTCTGCCGATTTGTTTCCCCCGCTATTCTCGTTGCTTTCAAGAGCAAATCGGAATCCATCTTTATTGATCACAACTTATGGAACGTGACACCCGAATTCGTGTGCCTTGCAGGGAAAACCGATGATTCCACTGAGTGAACAAACTTATGGTTTCATCCTTCGATCCGATTCGGAATAATCAACCTTTCTGGAAGTGCTTAGTTTTTTTGCAGAACGTAAAGCTCACCCGCCACGATGAAATGGTAGATGAACGAATTAATAGATTTCCTTTTGAGAAACAGAAACAAAACCTGGCACGGCGGCTACTAGTGGTCGGGTGCAGCGACTTGTTATGCAATTAGTTTCCTCCGTCTTTCCTGATGCTTTTACGAACGACTCGGAATACAGATTTCAGCGAATCTCGATCAAGCATTCATTCCGCCTTGCGAGAATAACCGATGAATCCACTGAGTGAACAAACTTATGGTTTCATTCTTCGAGCCGATTCGGAATAGTCAACCATTTGAATGATCTGCCTATTTTTTCGCATAACGTAAAGCACACCGGCGGCGATGTGCTAGTTGATATACGATTAAAGTCTCATTCCTGTAAAACCGGTCGCAAAACCTGACTGCTAGCTTGCTAGCCGTCGGGTGCTGCGACTTGTTAGGCTTTATTTTGCATAATGCAACCCCAGCCATCATAATCGACATTAAAAAGCTCGGAGACGCAAAGCATCAGGCCAGAGACTGAGCATATGATGTTTTGTTCAATTGGCATTTCGACGAATACTGAAATCCTGAAAACTTCATCTACTTTTGTAACCGTTGTTTTGCCATAATGGTTATCTTCAATAAACGATGCGACAAGTTCGGCTTTTTCTTCATCACTAGCGTTTATTGTGAAATCAACAGTCCTAGGGACAGAAAACTTATCTCCGTGAGAGTCGTTTTGAATAAGCAGTTTCGTGTCCTCTTCGGAATTGATGAGTAGTTGTTCGACGATTTTCATGATTTTTTTGCCTAACGTAAAGCTCACCCGCCACGATGAAATGGCAGATGAACTGATTAATAGGTTTCCTTTTGAGAAACAGAAATAAAACCTGGCCAGTCAGCTACTAGTGGTCGGGTGCAGCGACTTGTTATGCAACTTGGTTTCCTCCGTCTTTCTTGATGCTTTTACGAGTGATTCGGAATACAGATTTCAGCGAATCTCGATCAAGCATTCATTCCGCCTTGCGAGAATAACCGTTGAATCCACTGAGTGAACAAACTTATGGTTTCATCCTTCGAGCCGATTCGGAATAGTCAACCATTTGAATGATCTGCCTATTTTTTCGCATAACGTAAAGCACACCGGCAGCGATCATGCGCCGATATACGAATTAAAGATACAATGTCGTCAAAAGGTTACCTGTCGAAAACTCGACAGCTACTAGCTGTCGGGTGCTGCGACTTGTTGGGCTTGTTTGGATATTACCAGAGCCTATCTACTATATGACGCTTAATGGTTATGCCATCATCAGTAACCACGCCGAAAATCCAGTAAGGAATACCCTCATTCTGGTAAAGCCACATCTCCTCACCCTCAGCCAATTCGAGAGCATCTCCATTAAGAGGAATACTCTTAACTTCTGAATACAGAATCTTAGAGGGCTTGCCGTAAATTTTTATTAGCTCAGGTAACGAAGAGGTATTGTTCAAATGCCGCTTTGCCTTCTGAACATGAAATTCGGTCATCACTGGAAGATGCAAAACCGCAAATAGAATGGTTATGACTATTAACAGCTTGTATCGTCGCTTCATAATATTTTGCCCAACGTAAAGCTCACCGGCCATGATGAAATGGTTGATGAACCGATTAATAAATTTCCTTTTGGTAAACAGAAACAAAACCTGACACGGCGGCTTCTAATGGTCGGGTGCAGCGACTTGTTCGGTTTGTTATTTATATTACCTTCGCTGCAGCAGAAACACCACTACATACTCTTGATAGTCTATAATCCATATAGTCGAATACTGGTCTCGAGAATCAATCCTAAGCGCTCTACCCAAGCCTTGTGAATATTCCTCATCTAGTAGATCAAACTCTGGAGCTTCATCTATCTCAGTACCAGCCTCGAAACTTTCCTTACCATACATCAAGGTTGCCTTTGTGCAGACGAAATCATATAGATTATACTCCACGCCTTTTTTTGAAAAAACCAATGCGCGTTCGCTAAAGTGCATTGAGCTATCAGAGACATCATTAACTACTGGTAATCCTATGGATTCAGCAAGTGGATGGGGCTTCTGAGTCTTAAAGATCAGAAACCAACAGCACACAATCACAACGATCACTGAAACTCCGAAAAACAGACTTTTTTCGAGGTGTGTCATTTTTTACCGAACGTAAAGCACACCGGCAGCGATCAGGCGCCAATATGCGAATTAAAGATACAATGACGTAAAAGGATTACCTGTCGCAAACTCGACAGCTACTAGCTGTCGGGTGCTGCGACTTGTTCTGCCGATTAGTTCCCCCCACTTTTCTGGTTCCTTTCAAGAGCGACTCGTAATCAAGCTTTGTTGCACACAATTTATGAAACGTGACACCCGAATTCGTGTGCCTTGCAAGGAAAGCCGATGATTTCACTGAGTAATCAAACTTATGGTTTCATCCTGCGAGCCGATTCGGAATAGTCAACATTCCTGGAAGTGCTGAGTTTTTTTGCAGAACGTAAAGCACACCGGCCGCGATGTAGCAGATGCACAAGTTTATAAGTTTCAATTATGTAGAACAGTCGAAAAACCTGGCCAGTTAGCTACTAGCGGTCGGGTGCTGCGACTTGTTCGGCTTGTTTGGGTATACCTCTATAATGGACAACATGCGCAAAGATTACAATCACTGCACCAACTGGCCATGCTATGGCAACCCCAGTCTCATAATCACTCCCATTAGCCCCTAATAAGCAGGGCAAAAGACTTAATCCCAATCCAATAGTTGAAACAGTAATTTTTGCTCGCGTTGTTCTTGCCTTCTCTAATGAAAACAGCCCTATGCTTACAATTGGAGCTTCGATGAATAAAAAAGGAAAACCAAAGACAGCAAAAAACAAACCAGCAGGCAAAGCGTAGGTTGTATCCATAGATGCAAATCCGACAATTATTGCCCCTGCAAGATGCACCAATAGAATAACGCCTATGTATCGAAGAACGACCACTGATATATTTTTTGCCGAACGTAAAGCTCACCCGCCACGATGAAATGGCAGATGAACGGATTAATAGATTTCCTTTTGAGGAATAGAAACAAAACCTGGCCGATCAGCTACTAGTGGTCGGGTGCAGCGACTTGTTATGCAATTTGGTTTCCTCCGTCTTTCCTGATGCTTTTACGAATGACTCGGAATACAGATTTAAGCGAATCTCGATCAAGCATTCATTCCGCCTTGCGAGAATAACCGTTGAATCCACTGAGTGAACAAACTTATGGTTTCATCCTTCGAGCCGATTCTGAATAGTCAACCATTTGAATGATCTGCCTATTTTTTCGCATAACGTAAAGCACACCGGCAGCGATGTACCAGTTGCGCAAGGTTTAAAGTTTCAATCGTGTAGAACAGCCCGAAAAACCTGGCCAGTCAGCTACTAGCTGTCGGGTGCTGCGACTTGTTGGGCTTGTTTTGTTACTGAACTACCATGGAAAAAGACAGAAAAAACAAAAATCACAAACGGCAGCAACCAAATCAGACAAAATAACGATGGATTAAGTAAGCGTAATATACTCATCGGCCAGTTCCCCATCCCAGAATCATCCCAATAGAACCAGCCGTATCCCATGTCTGAAATGGCAGAAAGATCATCTCTCTCCATCTGCTCTTCTTTTTGGATTGCAAAGTAGTCACCAAGGGGCAAAGCGACTGCCCAGATACCAATGGTCACATTTATAAAAAGCAAAGCAGCAAGACTCCGATTCAGCGCATTATGGAGCGGCCAAAACCGATATATTAGCGATGTGACACTCACTGATATTAGCACAGCCGCTAATAAACCATATATGTGGAAAGGCCTGATGAAGTCATTAGCGCCTCTGACATCCATCATCAAATCCAATGGCATATACAGAATAGCACAGGTGCCAATTCCTAGAATGATAGCTCTCATATTTTTTTGCCCAACGTAAAGTTCACCCGTGGCGATGAAACCGTGGATGAAAAGATTAAAGTTTCAATTTTGATTAACAGTCACAAAACCTGACACCGTAGCTACTAGCCATCGGGTGCAACGTCTTGTTAGGCCTGTTTATTTCTAGAACGTTTCCACGACTTATACAAAAGAAGCCGCTCTTCACGAGGCATATTCCTAGCATGTGGATGTTCTTTTAGAAAAGGCTCTTCTTCGTATGGTGAAAAAGGAACTGGCAATAGAGAGTAAAACCCTCTTGCGAAGAAGAAAATCATCACTCCATATAGTACATATTCGATCACCCCACCACGTTGAGGTTGTGTGAGCCCATTATATGCGATGAAAGCCAATAAAATCGTGATCGTTGATAAATATATTTCTTTCATATGAATTAATCTTGCTATGATTTGATTTGCCTAACGTAAAGCACACCGGCCGCGATGTGCCAGCTGCCCAAATTTATAACTTTCAATCCTGTAAACCAGCCAAAAAACCTGGCCACTCAGCTACTAGCGGTCGGGTGCTGCGACTTGTTCGGCCACTATTCTTCATAAGGCAAGGGAAAGACTGTGTAAGTCGCAAACAGACACCAAGGCCANCATATTCGATCACCCCACCACGTTGAGGTTGTGTGAGCCCATTATATGCGATGAAAGCCAATAAAATCGTGATCGTTGATAAATATATTTCTTTCATATGAATTAATCTTGCTATGATTTGATTTGCCTAACGTAAAGCTCACCCGCCACGATGAAATGGCAGATGAACGGATTAATAGATTTCCTTTTGAGGAATAGAAACAAAACCTGACCGGTCAGCTACTAGTGGTCGGGTGCAGCGACTTGTTATGCAATTAGTTTCCTCCGTCTGTCCTGATGCTTTTACGGATGACTCGGAATACAGATTTCAGCGAATCTCGATCAAGCATTCATTCCGCCTTGCGAGAATAACCGTTGAATCCACTGAGTGAACAAACTTATGGTTTCATCTTTCGAGCCGATTCGGAATAATCAACCATTTGAACGCG
>NZ_JACBAZ010000033.1 GCF_013391475.1 Oceaniferula marina
CACTGGGAAAAAATTGAGGAGGAGTTGTCGGCTTTGCCAAGACCGTTGGCCTTGATGATTCAAAATGATTATTTGGCGGTCACTCTATTGCAAAAGCTTGAGGATCTGGGCGTAAGGGTGCCCGAAGAAGTGGCTGTAATCGGAGCGGATAATGATGAGCTTCACTGTGTCCCAACTACGATATCGATTACAAGTGTGGATGATGATCTGGATCAGATCGGTTACACTGCGGCTCAGACACTCGACCGGATGATGGATGGTGAAGAAGTCTCCGAACTTATACTTGTTCCCCCCAAGGAGGTTGTAGTTAGGAGTTCTACGGATACCATTGCTATTTCGCATGAACCCACAGCCAAAGCACTTGCCTATATTCGGAAAAATTTCTGCGATTCTATCAGTATCGATCTACTAGCTGAACGTTGTGGTATGAGTCGAAGGCGTTTGGAAGACGCCTTTAAAAAATATGTCGGGCGAACGATGGCAGCTGAAATACAGAGGCTACGTCATGACAATGTGAAACGATTCCTCAAGAAGACTGACCTGAAACTTAACGCCATTGCGCATGAGTGTGGATACGCAGATGGTGCTCATTTGAGTAAATCATTCAAAAAGCAAGAGTTGATCACTCCACAGCTTTATCGTTTGAGCCAACGATGAATAGTTTTTAAGAATGTGCCGCATGTCCACAAAAAGTGTCCATTGCACGATCGGTGTGTGTCCACAAAAAGTGTCTGTCCACACCGATCGTGGACATTCCCTCCGAAAAATACACTATCACAGCATGAACGACTTTTTCAGGAAGCCCTACAATAATAAGCGTCAGAATGAGAACTTATTCTTACCCTTGCCCACCTTGAAGCGTTTTGATGCGTTTAATTTAGTAATCTCTAGTGTGAAAGGGGCATCACTAACCACGGTAATCTCCACTGGTTTGTCTTTCGCATCACGTCTTTCAGCGATAATATCAGCAGTAATCCCTCCAAAACGTAATCCCCTTATTCCATGGCAATCTATTCGAGACAAATCCCAATTCACATGTTTGTTAGCCCCTTGTACTTCAAAGCCGAGCACATTCTCTATCAGCATAGCAATTGGACCACAGCCGGTCCATCCAACGAAGTCAGGACGAGCTTGGTGTGATCCATGAAGCCCCCCCGTACCACTCCCTGGACGTTCCATGTCTGGAGCGTATAGCTCATATACTGTCCCCGTTTTTTTGAAAACCGAATAGATCTCATCAAGGTAACGTTCGGTCGCTTCACGCGCAAAGTTGCGGTGCCCTTGCCTTGCTAAGCCTCGGATAATAGCATAATTTGTCGGTGCCCACACGCCGCCTCTCCAATATCCCCCTGAAGGGTCATATCCAGGTTGATCCGCGGCCAGAGTCGGAAAGATGTTTTTCCGCCAGAAGGCTTTGCTATCTTTGAGGTTTGCAATGAGCTTTGCCTCCTGTTCAGGAGTAGTAATTCCGGCAAGCATCGGCCAAAAACAACCCGCTGTTTTCCACTTCACATGTTCGCCCTGATCATCCACATCATAAAACAAACCCTCTTCTTCATTCCACATCCATTTTTGAATAAGATTTACAATTTCATTAGAGCGTTTATCGAATTTTACAGCCTTATCATGGAGCCCTAATTTACGGCACATTGCACTTAGATCCTTATATTGCATTACCATCTGAGTAGACATATCTACCCAGCCAGAGCCTTGCCGTGGAGTGTTGTCCATTCCGCTTCCTAGTCCATTGCTCCAGAAAAGACCGTGTGCTGTATTACTTTTTTTTCTCCCCGTCTCAAGCCATTCGACATAACGCTCAAGTACAGGCAACACAAGAGCAAAGCGCGACTTGTCACCAGTCACTCTGTAGCTTTCCATCTCTGCCCAGCTAAACAAGGGTGGATTAATTGCGGATGGACTGTTTTTACTATGGTAGTCTTCCCCATTGGTTTCCCTGATCTCGCGATCTATAAAGCCGTCATAGTGCTGCTTGCAGTAAAAATTATCAAACGATTGCACTGCAGGAAAAACATGATCCCCATAGCGTGCGAACATTACCATGAAGATTGTGTCCCATTGGAAAATGTTAGAGTTATACGCCTCGTCAAGATAGTTTGAGACGAATCCGTTTTTTTCGGGTTCTGGTTTTTTAAAGTGGTCAAATGCCAGTTCCCAGCACTTCCAATACAATTCAAGGTATTCAGGATTTGATTCCAAAACGGGGACAGGTAGCTTACCTCGATTTGCCTTAAAAGTAGGCAGCGGCTCAGGAATATACTTTTTCTTTTTAAAGTAAATCCCTCTCTGCATCGAGATCGGCAATCGAACTTCCGCATCGAGCGCATTCCCGCTTATTCTTAGCCCACGCAGATTCATTACGGCTTGGGTTTTCTTTGGATGAGGCACGACCGCAATATCATACACACCAGCTTTGCCAATACGGATTGAGCCCAAGTCAACATCCTTAAAATCATTCCATGATCCAGTGTCTACAACCTTCCCCATCACTCTAGATGCCGATGATCCTTTTGTGATAGTTATGTCATAACCATTTCCTTCGCTTCTGGCTTCTGCTGCTTGCACACAGGATATTTTAAAGGTCCCCACAGACTTAAACTCAACTTGCCAAGCCACAATTGTTTTCTCATCCTCCCATGATCCTATGCAATCGTTTTGCTGTTCCCTAGCAGCCTCACCTCTGATTTCCGCTTGTTTGTTACTCAGAAAAACCTCGGCCGCAGGAACATGCTGCTGTAAAAGCAGAATTGATGCTAAGAAAATTACTGTTTTGGCTATCATAACTATCATTACAGCCTCCCACTCAAAATCTTTCAAGGTCTAGCCCTCCCAAAGCACATGCCTTGGCGTTGTGGGCAGCGACCCAGTCTGAAACCATCACTCCGTCAAACCCCCATTCCTTTTTTGCCACTGTTTCCTGTAACCACTTGTGTTCTGAGGCGTAAACGCCATTAACACGATT
>NZ_JACBAZ010000034.1 GCF_013391475.1 Oceaniferula marina
TCATTGTGGGATTGGCGTATTATTTTAGCCGCTTTTATATGGAGCGGTCATATGATTTATTCAAATCTCCGTGTTGTAAGTTCATCTTCCGACGATAAGATTTTGGCTTTCTACGACTATGATCGACAGAAAAATTAGCTGGGCTAACAAGTCGCAGCACCCGACAGCTAGTAGCTGTCGAGTTTGCGACAGGTAACCCTTTTACGACATTGTATCTATAATCCGCATATTGGCGCCTGATCGCTGCCGGTGTGCTTTACGTTAGCCAAAAAATGAAATGCTTGATCCTAATTCTATCTGTCATCCTAATGGCATGCTCTGAGGAGGCTTCAAATGAAATCTCCGAGCTGTCATCAGATTCTTGGTATGAGAAGTGGTTGGCAGAAGGTGATGTATATATTACAGATCTTGAACTTGCTCCAGGATCTCATAGAGAGATTACTGTTTCTTCATCAGATGAATGTTCTATTGGATTTATTACCGAAAAGGGCTACGAAATTTCAAAAGACACTCCGGTGAAGTATGTTTACATAGGTTTAACGAAGGATGATCGCTCTCAAGGTGCCTCAATCGGAACATGGCGGGATTTTAAGTCTTCAGATGGACTGGTTGTAGTTCATCTCACTAACGAGAGTCGCATTTCTACACGGATCGTAGTCTACAAAAAACAGGGCTAACAAGTCGCAGCACCCGACAGCTAGTAGCTGTCGAGTTTGCGACGGCAAACCCTTTTAGGACATTGCATCTTTAATTCGTATATCGGCGCCTGATCGCTGCCGGTGTGCTTTACGTTATGCGAAAAAAAGGCAGCGCGTTCAAATGGTTGATTATTCCAAATCGGCTCGAAAGGTGAAACCATAAGTTTGTTCACTCAGTGGATTCAAGGGTTATTCTCGCAAGGCGGAATGAATGCTTGATCGAGATCCGCTGAAATCTGTATTCCTAATCACTCTTGAAAGTAACCAGAAAGACGGAGGAAACTAATTGCATAACAAGTCGCTGCACTCGACCACTAGTAGCTGCCGTGCCAGGTTTTGTTTCTGTTCCTCAAAAGGAAATCTATTAATTCGTTTATCTACCATTTCA
This sequence comes from Oceaniferula marina, assembly GCF_013391475.1. Classification (NCBI taxonomy): domain Bacteria; kingdom Pseudomonadati; phylum Verrucomicrobiota; class Verrucomicrobiia; order Verrucomicrobiales; family Verrucomicrobiaceae; genus Oceaniferula; species Oceaniferula marina. Next base: position 1,087 of record NZ_JACBAZ010000034.1, read on the forward strand.
TCGTGGCGGGTGAGCTTTACGTTCGGTAAAAAATCATGAGATCTATCACGTTATTGATGTTGACCACTTTTTTCATTGTTCTTGGGGCATGCAGACCACAAGAGGAGGGGGGCGACCTGGAGAACGATTCCGCTACATTTACGCGTTCGGACTTGGTTGGCACGTGGAGGATGAATCAGCTTCCAGCAGTTGACCCGCCCATAGTGATAACATTTTCTCTTGCAGCTAATGGAGAGCTTTCTATGGCTAGTGATCATAGGACTGACGCTGAGGTAGATCCATTTGGTCGTCAGGCATACTGGCACTATGCGAAATTGGATGAAGAGCGAGATATCATCATATTTCGAGGATTTAAGACGACAAAGCCTATAGATTCATTTCTAGCGTTCGAGATCGTCTACAGAGGTGATAGCATGATTTGGAGGCCGATAGAGGGCGGTTCAGAGTATGATTGGCTAATCATTGAGGAAAGAGTAGTGGAGAGAATAAACTAACCGAACAAGTCGCAGCACCCGACAGCTAGGAGCTGTCGAGTTTGCGACAGGTAACCATTTTACGACATTGTATCTATAATTCGTATGTCGGCGCCTGATCGCTGCCGGTGTGCTTTACGTTAGCCAAAAAATGAAACGAACTCTGCTTAATACTGACATCATGACCGTGAAGGGTGATGCCCTTATTTATTCGACCAATGTCCAGCTAATGCTAAGCGGGGGTGTTGGAGCATGTTTATTACAAAAGTTTGGCAACGACTTCCAAAGTGACCTATATCGTCAACTTGATAGCTCTGGACGTAAACTTGCCGAGGTAGGAGAAATCTTTCAGACAGAGTTATCTGATGCATCATGGCGTCTAGTGTTACACACGATTGCCACTGATCCAATGTATCACACTGATCCTGAGGTAGTCAGGTCTTTAGTCGCACGCTCTTTTGAGACTTGCTCGGAGCGTAAAGATATCACATCAATTATTATGAGTCCTCTCGGTGCTGGTTACGGTGATCTAGAGATGGATACCTTTTTACAGATCGTTACAGAAGAGTCATTGAGATACGAAGATTCTAGTATTACATCTCTTACTATTTGTTGTGACTTTGAGTTGTCATTTCGTGATCTTGTATGCACTGCATCTACTCTCGGTACGGAATGGAAATCGGGCTAACAAGTCGCAGCACCCGACAGCTAGTAGCTGTCAGGCCAGGATTTGGCCGCTTTAGAATAGAGATTGAAACTTTAAACTTCGCACTTCTGGTACATCGCTGCCGGTGTGCTTTACGTTGGGCAAAAAAATGAAGCGCTCTTTACTGGTGAGACTAGTTATCTGTTTGTTGCTTATTATTCTAGCTTACTCAACCTACAGTCTGCGAAGTTTATACCTGAAGCCACCTTTGGAGATTAGTTCGGATATTCCTCAAGAAGCACAGTGAGGTGGTCTCCTTTTTGTTGCCAGTAAAAAGTGAGTTTTGTTGATGATTCGCTGATCTAACCTTGGGCTTGGTTTTGCTTGGTTCTCCGTAGCTGGAGAGGTGGAATGGAGGGGCTGGAGCGTAGCGACAGGCCCGG
>NZ_JACBAZ010000035.1 GCF_013391475.1 Oceaniferula marina
CTTTACGTTCGATAAAAAATGAAAATACAAATAGCTTTGATCACCTTAATAGTTGGTTTGATCTTTGGATGTAAGAACGGTGAGCCTACTTCCGTCACTCACGAGTGTCGAAATATCAGATCACCGTCCCAACCCGGAGGTCCCAATTACGTGTTTCAGCTATGTCACAACAAGGTGTCATGGGTAATCTTAATTGAGGAAGGCTACTCATATTCAAATGGAGCGCAGGCGTTATCTCACGGTGGGGACGGCAATGCTATCTTGAGTGGGCATGACGGCCGAAGCAACCTGCGAGTAGAGGTGAAGAACGAAGGACAAATATTGTTTGTTACGAAATCTGGCGAAGTCAAAGAGGTTCCCTCGGCATTTAAGTTTGGCGATAACATATTTGATGTGTATTCAGGAAATTTTGATCTTGAGAGATACCCTTTCCTTGAAGCTGTGAATACTGTTTTTGAGAAAGACAAAGCCAGAAAAAAACAGATCGAACAAGTCGCAGCACCCGACAGCTAGTAGCTGTCGAGTTTGCGACTGGTAACCATTTTACGACATTGTATCTTTAATTCGCATGCCGACGCCTGATCGCTGCCGGTGTGCTTTACGTTATGCAAAAAATAATATCTATCACTGCCACTTGTCTTGTTTGAGTCAAAGGTATTGCATGTATTCGTTATGATCACAGAAGACAAAATTAGGGTGTATCATAAGTTTGATGGTGATATTGACGGCTTCAGCCGATCTGGCGGATGTGGTGATATTACTGATGATGATTGGAGGTGGCTCGACAGAATATTCATGAGATTACACATGGTATTGTCGGTTGATGTTTCTAAAGAGTTCAAGGAGATCACATTTCGTGAGATCCGAAGTATGGTCGACTCTGAGAAAACAGCACAATTACTTCAAACCATTGCTAATAAAAAACTGGCATAACAAGTCGTTGCACCCGACGGCTAGTAGCTACCGGGCCAGGTTTTGCTACTGTCTTTAAGAATTGAAACTTTAACCATTTCATCAGCGGTTTCATCGCCGCCGGTGAACTTTACGTTCGGCAATAATATTATGCTAATACATCTAATAACAATAATCGCAGGGCTGATACTGCCTTTAATAACGATTGAGCAGCGTATTGAGCTTGTCCCCATTCCTGGCGAAGTTGCCGCTAAAGGCCCTATCAAAGGCAAGGACGATAAAAGGGATGAGGCTGGAATCAAGCCGCTCCACATTGAGTTCGGAAAGAACGTTTCTAAGGAGGACGCTGAGCGGATGAGAAAGGTTATGCTAGAGGAATTTGAGAAAGCATTGAAAGAGGCTGAGACAAAGAAGAAAAAATAGGCCGAACAAGTCGCAGCACCCGACAGCTAGTAGCTGTCGAGTTTGCGACGGCCAACCATTTTACGTCATTGTATCTTTAATTCGCATATCGACGCCTGATCGCTGCCGGTGTGCTTTACGTTCGCTAAAAAATAGCAAATTACACAACCCAATTCAAATAGGAAGATTCAACGATGACTCATAGATTACTAATATTTCTGATGGCTTTCTTTCCCGTTGCTGGTTTCTGCAAAGCACCGATTGTCAGCTTCCACAAAGGAGATGATACATTAGATATTTTGATTCCCTCAGAGGTCTCATTGTCTGAGGGGCTGATTCGCGGTGGGACAGGAGTTAATGACGTTAGTTATCGTAAATTTCTTATCATAAAGGTTTTTGAGGAAGCCTTGAAACTAAAGGAATTTATCAAACGAAATCAAGGTCAAGAGATTGATATTTATATATATGGAAAGAAGGTGGTAAGCCCCTCTGTAAGTGGCCCTATCGAAAAAGGGGTTCTGAGTATTTATTTGCCTCGTGAAGAGCAATATTTTAAAATTCAAAAAATCCTTCGCGATAATCTAATAAATAAAGGTTCAAGAGAATCTAATAGCGAGAAATAAATTGAGCGAACAAGTCGCAGCACCCGACCGCTAGCAGCTGACTGGCCAGGTTTTTCATCTGGTTTACAGGATTGAAACTTATAAATTGATGCCACTGGCACATCGCGGCCGGTGTGCTTTACGTTAGCCAAAAAATGACACAGGCGGAGAATACTATCGGAGGCTGGATATTTAGTTCGAATCTAAGACCTTGCCTCACACTTGTGGCCATAGCAGTGGATTCGTTTCTTGAAGAGTCTGACTGGAAATACGTTCGTCAGGGTCTTCAAAAAACTTCTGATATTGATAGTAAATGGTTTAGTCATGTATTGACCGGAGATAATTCATATTTTGAGTTCGATTGCGCTCTAGATGATGGTGACACTAGCACCGGTAAAGTTCACCTTAGATTTTATGGAATAAAAGACCCCTTCAAAGTGAAAGAGTTGAAAGCTGTTATGAATGTATGCTGTAGTTTTAGACTGTTACCTTTAGATGGGAATGACTAAAATAATCCGGCTAACAAGTCGCAGCACCCGACAGCTAGTAGCTTCTGGGCCAGATTTTTCAGCTGGTTTACAAAATAGAAACTTTAATCTTTGCGCAACTGGTACATCGCTGCCGGTGTGCTTTACGTTGGACAAAAAATTGAATCCGAAACTATTGATGAAGGCTAAATTCGATCATTCTAATTCCGCCTTATCTGCAATTACTTGCTCTGCAGTGATTGCTGTTCTGTTCACTCTATTAGGTTTCTATTTTTATGGTATGCCATATTCTATTTTTGGTTCCTCAGATCGACCGAATGTGGATATTTCAGAAGCATCCAACGGGATGAAGATATGCATTGACCCTTCTGGCACGGAGTTGACGCTGACTCGTAATGGTCGATGGGTCGCAACTGGAGTTGGGGCGATTGAAGAGTTGGAACCTTTCTTAAAAAGTGAGGCTGAGCTTTCTATACGACAGGGGTATGCCCCAATTCTGAGGCTTCGTATTCATAAAGATGCGAATAGCAGCTATATGCAAGATGCCACAAGAATAGCTGAACGTCTCGGTTATAAATCGGTATATATTGCTGTCAAAAGGCCATCTAAATTGGTCCAACAAGTCGCAGCACCCGACAGCTAGTAGCTGTCGGGCCAGGGTTTGGCTTCTTTGGAATAGCGATTGGAACTTTTAATCTGGCGCTACTGGTACATCGCTGCCGGTGTGCTTTACGTTCTGCAAAAAAATGAACTGTTTTCTCAAAATCATACTTTTTATTTCGATTGCTTCAAACTGCTTAGGCTCTGTTGCCCCTACTAGGGTTTCGGTCGTTAATATTGAATTT
>NZ_JACBAZ010000036.1 GCF_013391475.1 Oceaniferula marina
GCTGATCAGAATATTCACTTAGCCTTGCAAAGAAAACCGATGAATCCACTGAGTGAACAAACTTATGGTTTCATCCTTCGAGCCGATTCGGAATAGTCAACCGTTTGAATAATCTGCCTATTTTTTCGCATAACGTAAAGAACACCAGCAGCGATGTACCAGTAGCTCTAAATTTAAAGTTTCGATTCTGATGAACAGCGGCCAAACCCTGACCTGTCAGCTACTAGCTGTCGGGTGCTTCGACTTGTTCGGCCAGTTTATTTCTCTCGTGAATGAGTAGAAAAGTGGCGCCGTTAACGAAAAACATGAATGGCCACCACATAGCTTCCACCTCATTGACAGCATTCTGAATAACCATCGCCACTGCGAAATCAGCCTTAACTTCGGGATTATTACTTACGGAATCAGATATCATATGTGACTTAACCATTCTCTTCGAATCCTCGGTGATTCGGGCTTCAGCGGAAATATTGAGATAGAAAAACCAAATAAGTCCAAGCGCAGATAATATCCATCCTGCATATAAATAAAACGGTTTTTTGTGCTTCTTCATAATTTTTGCCGAACGTAAAGCACACCGGCCGCGATGTGCCAGATGCATCAATTTATAACTTTCAATCCTGTAAACCAGCCAAAAAACCTGGCCAGTTAGCTACTAGCGGTCGGGTGCTGCGACTTGTTAGCTCAATTTTGAATTTGAACGAGATGTCTTCACCGAACCATCAGGCAGCTTCAAATCATTAACTGCAATAGAAGATATAGTTCTTGATCTTGCGGTTCGTTCCTCATCTGAAAATCGATTCCACGCTGCACTAAATTTGGGATTAGTAGCTATCGAATCGATTATATCTGCTTCAACAGTGCCTGACGAATCCATTATACGGCGCCAATGCTCAATAAGAGCGAGGGCTTCAAATTCGGATAAGCCTCTCCAGATATCACCAAGCACGGTAGTTCCATCAATATGACCAGCTAGCATTCGTGATCTGATATCGTTTTGCTTGGCCATTTTTTAGCTAACGTAAAGCACACCGGCAGCGAGCATGCGCCGATATACGAATTAAAGATACAATATCGTAAAATGGTTACCCGTCGCAAACTCGACAGCTACTAGCTGTCGGGTGCTGCGACTTGTTGGGCTTGTTGCGTTTCTAGCTTTCATCGTCATCATCAAAGTAAATATCCCACCATACTTCGATATTAAGGTCTGAAAGCCTCTTCATCTGATAAGGTGATAATGTAGGACCTCCATTCGCAGATTTAGATACCCAAAATGAAGTAATATCTATGCAGAACCCTTGCTCCATCATGTCATTCAACTCTTCACTTCTCTCGTATATCTGATCCAATATCCAATCAATGTGCCTCCTGGAGTCAAAGGATTCCACCTTGTTTTGGGATGAAAGAAACCACCCATTAATTCTCGCTGGGCGTCTTATTCCTGCAATTTTTTCACCCTTAACGTTCTGCCTAGTGGGTTCGACATTAAGCCTTGTTGTAACTTCTGTAGGAGAAATATCGTCATGCATAATGCACAACGTCGAATAGGTCTCAGAACATGAGCTATAGTCATCAATGTAAGTAGGTGATCGCATTATTATTTTTTTGCCCAACGTAAAGTTCACCCGCGGCGATGGAAGCCTAGATGAACGGTTAATATTTTCAATCGTGTAGAACAGAAACGAAATCTGACTTCGTAGCTACTAGCCGTCGGGTGCAACGACTTGTTCGGCTGTTATTTTCGTGCACCTGTATCGTATAAATGATCTATGCAGTAAACAACTCCGTGTATTGGTGGCTTATGGCAACCCGCCCAAATACACTCACCCTCAACTACTCCACCTCTAGATGCAGCCAACAAGCTCTTGCGTATATCTTCAGTCACCTCAGACTTCCATCTGTCACGCTCGTTAATTCGCACTACAACCTGTGGATAATACTTATCCCACTCATCTATAGCCCACAGCGCATTACACTTCTTGCACTGATACAACCGCATCCAATCCCCCATGTCAATCTGGTCCAAGAAGCGTTGAAATCCAATCGGAGCCTCGTCAAGATAAGATGCATTTTCAAGTTTATGGCATTTGCATTGCATGGTATTTTTTGCCGAACGTAAAGTTCACCGGCGTAGAGTGACGGTATCCTTCACTGTGTTGTTAATGGTTAAAGCCAACTTAAAATTTTTGGCTGCGCAGCTACTCTACGTCGGGTGCAACGTCTTGTTAGCTTTATTTTTATTGTAGCGCAGA
>NZ_JACBAZ010000037.1 GCF_013391475.1 Oceaniferula marina
TGTTAAACAACAAGCAGAACAAGTCGCAGCACCCGACAGCTAGTAGCTGACGAGTCTGGTTTTTCAGCCGGTTTACAGAATTAAAACTTATAAACTTTGCACATCTGGTACATCGCTGCCGGTGTGCTTTACGTTCGGCAAATAATACGATACAACATGAATCAACCTATTTACAATGACGGCTATAGCGCTTGCTCTGAAACATATTCTACCCTGTGTATTTATCATAATGAGAAGCTTCCCTCAGATGTTACTGCCAGACTTGGTATTGAACCCGATCGAGAGATCTTAAAGGAAGAAGCTCCTACACGTCATACGAAGTCCAATGGTTGGTTTTTTGGTACAAAGGGGAAGCTGCAATCCAGGGATTCCAGAAGGCACATCGATTGGATTGTGGATCGTTTGGAAGCTAAAAAGGATGATGTCTTGTGTATGACTAATGAAGGTTATGACATTTCTATATTTTCATTGTGGGTGTCAGAATCAGCAAATGGAGGACCCAAGTTGTCACCATATCAGATGCATAGACTATCGGAATTGAATATTGAGGTTAGCTGGGATATCTACCTTTAGCTGTGAACTAGAAAATTTCAGCCGAACAAGTCGCAGCACCCGACAGCTAGTAGCTGTCGAGTTTGCGACAGGTAACCTTTTTACGTGATTGTATCTATAATTCGCATATCGACGCCTGATCGCTGCCGGTGTGCTTTACGTTAGCCAAAAAATGAACAAATCATCATTCAGCATTATCTGCTTTCTGTGGGCGCTTCTTAGCCCTGCGATTGCAAATCCCATTCAAACTTTAGTAGTCAAAATTCCGGGTGGTNGTTAAGGTTGTCCTGTTTAATGCCACTAGAATGGATTGGCAGCGCGGAGAAAATCTGGTCGAACAAGTCGCAGCACCCGACAGCTAGTAGCTGTCGAGTTTGCGACGGGTAACCATTTTACGACATTGTATCTTTAATTCGTATGTCGGCGCCTGATCGCTGCCGGTGTGCTTTACGTTAGCCAAAAAATGAACAAATCATCATTCAGCATTATCTGCTTTCTGTGGGCGCTTCTTAGCCCTGCGATTGCAAATCCCATTCAAACTTTAGTAGTCAAAATTCCGGGTGGTCATAGATCTGGCATAGGAATTAAATTTTTAGACCAAGCAAAGGGCAAGCCGATGATGGGTGGAGTTGAATATCCTGCCAGAAAAAATGGATGGGATAAGATAGTTTTACAGAAACTACCTAATAATATATTGAAGGTGATGGAGAGGGAAGAAAACTCATTAACACTTAATTTTAAGACATCGTTTCGATTATTGAAATCTACTGATTTATTGAGCATCCCAGATAGGACTTCTGTAATAATTGGTTATATTTCCATTGATGGCAAAGAGCAACCCATCCGACTGATATTAGAGAGCGATAGGAAAGATAAGCAAAAGCATCCTAAAAAAAATCGGGCTAACAAGTCGCAGCACCCGACCGCTAGTAGCTAACTGGTCAGGTATTTCGGCTGGTTTACATGATTGAAACTTATAAATTAGGGCAACTGGCACATCGCGGCCGGTGTGCTTTACGTTCTGCAAAAAAATCACTTCTCTTCTTGAAATCCGAAAATATACCATTAATATACCTCTATGGATTTTGAGTTCGATCCGAAAAAATCTCATATCAACGAGAAAAAGCATGGTATCGGTTTTGAGGAAGCTCAATTCCTATGGAGAGATCCGCGTCGTGTAATCGTTGAAGCTCGTAGCGAANCCTAAAAAAAATCGGGCTAACAAGTCGCAGCACCCGACCGCTAGTAGCTAACTGGTCAGGTATTTCGGCTGGTTTACATGATTGAAACTTATAAATTAGGGCAACTGGCACATCGCGGCCGGTGTGCTTTACGTTCGGCAAAAAATGAAATCAGGTTCATCACATAACAAAGAGAAGTTACGAACATGTGATTCTTCTTCTGATAATTTGGATTGGTTTGATCGATGGTCTGAAGTGAGCTACATGATTGTAGTCGGAGGGTTTATTTTGGGCGGTGTTGCTAATTTGCTACTTGGTCGTGAGTTTAAGACTTCTGATCCGTATATAGGTCCCTTGTTGATGCCGTTTATGCTTCTTTGGATTGGTGCATTTTTTCATGTTACATATGTTGGTCTTAGGGGCAGGTTGTCGGCGCCTGTAAGATGGCTCTGTTATATTTTTTTCCTTATCGTCGTAGGCTTGTTGTTATTGATCCTCTTTAAGTAACTCCACGAAAGCTCTAGCTAATAATAAGCCGAACAAGTCGCAGCACCCGACGGCTAGCAAGCTAGCAGTCAGGTTTTGCGACCGGCTTTACAGGAATGAGACTTTAATCGTATATCAACTAGCACATCGCCGCCGGTGTGCTTTACGTTAGCCAAAAAATAATGAAAGAATATCGCGTTCTCCTCCCGGAAGAGCATTTCCAACTCGTCGAGTTTCGGCAGGAAGATTTGCCGGCCATCGGTGTAATTAATTCTGCGCTTCAGGAGTTCGAGCCTAAGGAGGTTTTCTCTTGGCATCTTTCCGTAATAATAGACTTCGAGGGTTTAATTGACAATGGTATGCCCTCACAAGCTGAACGAGATATTCTTGAACCCTGGGAAGATCAACTAGACTCGGAATTTAAGGGCTTTGATCCTGAAAAGCCTAATGCTCTGTTTCTGGCTCGGATTACTTGGAACGGGACTCGGCAGTTGATTTATCGTGTATTCGACCCAGAACAGGTGAATGAATTTTTGCAGAGTATAATTGCATCAGGAAGAAGCCTCAGACCTTTTGACTACCGTATTGATCCTGATGAAGACTGGAAGTTGACGGAGTGGTATCTAAATACAGCATTACGAGGCTAACAAGTCGTTGCACCCGACAGCTAGTAGCTACTGTGCCAGGTTTTGCTACAGTTAATCAAAATTGAAACTTTAACCGTTTATCTGCGCTTTGATCGCTGCGGGTGAACTTTACGTTCTGCAAAAAATGAGACTCACGTTTACAATGCTATATTTGGCGATTGCCATTGTCTACTCAGCTGCCAAGGCCGAAGAGAAACTGCCTGCTCCTCTTCTCGAGGCTTTTACTAAGATCGACACAATTCTTAGTGACGAGGTTAAGGCCACACTCAAAACCAAGGATCCTAAGCAGGCAGAGGCTGATATTTTCGGTGGAGACATTAATGATATAATCAATGAAGAATCTTATGACGACCTCCGTAGTCAGTTGGTTGCACGGATCGAGCGTAAGCTGGGGTTCGGGATTAGGCATCCCGATGTTGGCCGCTTACCTATGCACCCAGAGGTGGAGCTGTTTTTCGTCCCTTACTTAGTAAATGACCCGACCACTCAAGCCGACATTCTTCTGGAGTTGTACATGAAGCGTCTAAGAGGATTGCCTACGGAGTGGAAGAAGCGGTTGATTAAGCAACGGGATTTGAATGTGTCGATGTTGGAGAGATCTTTGGATTATTTGATGGGTGATATTCAGAAAATGGATCCAACGGTTTCAGTGCCTCTCCTCAAGAAGATGCGGGCTGCAATCGACAAAGCCGAAAAAAAAATAGCAGAACAAGTCGCAGCACCCGACAGCTAGTAGCTGTCGAGTTTGCGATGGCAAGCCTTTTTACGTCATTGTATCTTTAATTCGCATATCGACGCCTGATCGCTGCCGGTGTGCTTTACGTTGGGTAAAAAAATCATGACTAGCAAACCACTAGAATCAGACTGGAAGTCATTCCGCAAAATGGCTCCTAAATTAAGAGATCGCTATCTTGATCAGTGTAATAGCGAGTTGAGTTGTATCATTAATGACGATTCATCGACATCGACTGAGAATTTTTGGACTCTCGAAGAGCGTGTTCGTAAAGAGGCCCGTATTTTACGTGAATGCCTTGATGGCCATTCAAGATCAAGAATGCTTGAATTCATATTGATCATGTATCGCCACAAGATGCTTACTGATAGTGATCTACGTGAATTTAGTGAAGAGCTTCAAGCACGAGTCAACGGCATCTTAAGTATTCAATAAAACAACAAACCCAACAAGTCGCTGCACCCGACGGCTAGTAGCTAATTGGCCAGGTTTTTTGGTCTGTTCTACAGGATTGAAACTTTAACTTACTCATCTGCGAGATTATCGCCGCCGGTGAGCTTTACGTTGGGCAATAATAATATGAAAACACTGCTTATACTCCTTTTAACCCTTTCTGTGGCATTAGCGGTTGATTCTCCCAATGGGCTGTATTCAACGACCACAACGGTTGGTGAATTTAATGTTCGGTCGATGGTCTTAAAGAAAGGAAGCAAAATTATATTTTCAGTAGGATCTGGATATGGGGGATTTCAAGATATTCAATGGTCGCCTGATTCTAAATATTTGGCTGTCGTAGATCATGGCATTAAGACCATGATGATTCTTGATGTTTACCGAGTTGACGGTGAGAGCGTAACAAAAGTGGATTTGCCTGATTACAGACTTAACATTCTTGGTCGTTACCAGCTCTTTGAAGGAGGAAGATACTGGTTTGACAAAACCTTGAAGTGGGAGGCTCCTTCCAAGTTACTCTTTGAGACCACAGGAAGCTTGAAGGACGGTTCTAGTAACCCAACCGATGATCCGGATAATTGGTACTCTTTTGAGGTAGGGATTTCTTTTAATGATTTGCGTGCAGTATTATTGTCAGTTAAGAAGACAAAACAAGCCCAACAAGTCGTTGCACCCGACCGCTAGTAGCTGACAGGCCAGGCTTTTCGGCTGTTCTACAGGATTGAAACTTTAATTGTTTATCGACGCTTACATCGCGGCCGGTGAACTTTACGTTCTGCAAAAAAACTTAGCACTTCCAGAAAGGTTGATAATCCCGAATCGGCTCGAAGGATGAAACCATAAGTTTGTTCACTCAGTGGAATCATCGGTTATCCTCGCAAGGCACACGAATTCGGGTGTCACGTTTCATAAATTGAGAGCAAGAAAGGTTGATTCCGAGTCGCACTTGAAAGCAACCCGAAAGGCTGGGAAAACAAATCGGCAGAACAAGTCGCTGCACCCGACCACTAGTAGCCGCCGTGCCAGGTTTTGTTTCTGTTCCTCAAAAGGAAATCTATTAATCCGTTCATCAACCATTTCATCGTGGCGGGTGAGCTTTACGTTATGCGAAAAAAGGTAGCGCGTTCAAATGGTTGATTATTCCGAATCGGCTCGAAAGATGAAACCATAAGTTTGTTCACTCAGTGGATTCAACGGTTATTCTCGCAAGGCGGAATGAATGCTTGATCGAGATTCGCTGAAATCTGTATTCCGAGTCATTCGTAAAAGCATCAAGAAAGACGGAGGAAACCAAATTGCATAACAAGTCGCTGCACTCGACCACTAGTAGCCGCCGTGCCAGGTTTTGTTTCTGTTCCTCAAAAGGAAATCTATTAATCCGTTCATCTGCCATTTCATCGTGGCGGGTGAGCTTTACGTTATGCGAAAAAATAGGCAGATCATTCAAATGGTTGACCATTCCGAATCGGCTCGAAAGATGAAACCATAAGTTTGTTCACTCAGTGGATTCAACGGTTTTCCTTGCAAGGCTAAGTGAATATTCTGATCAGCGGTCAGCAAAATCTGTATTCTTAATCGCTCTTGAAAGTAACCAGAAAGACGGGGGAAACTAATTGCATAACAAGTCGCTGCACCCGACCACTAGTAGCTGCCGTGCCAGGTTTTGTTTCTGTTCCTCAAAAGGAAATCTATTAATCCGTTCATCAGCCATTTCATCGTGGCGGGTGAGCTTTACGTTATGCGAAAAAATAGGCAGATCATTCAAATGGTTGACTATTCCGAATCGGCTCGAAGGATGAAACCATAAGTTTGTTCACTCAGTGGATTCATCGGTTTTCCTTGTAAGGCTAAGCGATTATTCTGATCAGCGATCAGCANATACTTAATCGCTCTTGAAAGTAACCAGAAAGACGGGGGAAACTAATTGCATAACAAGTCGCTGCACCCGACCACTAGTAGCTGACTGGCCAGGTTTTGTTTCTATTCCTCAAAAGGAAATCTATTAATCCGTTCATCTGCCATTTCATCGTGGCGGGTGAGCTTTACGTTGGGCAAAAAAACTATGAAAATCACCGTCCTAATACTTGGTGGAATATTGAGTCTATATGCTTGTAATGGTAAATCTGAAGAGATCGTTAACAATGCAGAGATTGATATTGCAAATGTTGAACAGAGGGTAAGGTCATATATTACAAATAATGAGACTCAATGTGTGACTCTATACAGGTGTCGTGGAGATGACAGTGAGTATCTAAGTGTGCGGATAAGAAATGATGCCATAGAAGTTCAAACTTCGAAAGTGGGTAATGCGGGAGATGTTAAATACTATAGATTTTTACACGCAAAGTCCATTGAAGACAATATTCTTACTCACCTTAAAGAAGGTCTTAAAGAAGGATATGACTTAAAGAATGAGGATTTATTCTATACGTTTGATATCGAATATTATGATAAGAAACCTTCCCAAGACCTAACTAGAATAAAGTTAAGTTTGAAGATGATGGATAGGTATTTGATTTTCTATGGATTAGGAAGATGTAGCCTAATCGATGGTGAAACGACAAAGCTACGCTGTAAGGTTGTTGATTATGACTTAGCGAAGGAGTTGATTGAGAGACGTTATAAAGAATTTAGACGTCTCAAATACATAAAAATACACCCGGCACAATCTAGATCAAAATAATCTAGCCCAACAAGTCGCTGCACCCGACAGCTAGTAGCTGACCAGTCGAGTTTTTGCTTCTGTTTTTGAAGCATTGAGATATTTTTAGATTTCATCGGCGCAGTATCGCTGCCGGTGAGCTTTACGTTCTGCAAAAAAACTCAGCACTTCCAGAAAGGTTGATAATTCTGAATCGGCTCGAAGGATGAAACCATAAGTTTGATTACTCAGGTTATTCATCGGCTTTCCTTGTAAGGCACACGAATTCGGGTGTCACGT
>NZ_JACBAZ010000038.1 GCF_013391475.1 Oceaniferula marina
ATCGCTGCCGGTGTGCTTTACGTTCTGCAAAAAAACTCAGCACTTCCAGAAAGGTTGATAATTCTGAATCGGCTCGAAGGATGAAACCATAAGTTTGATTACTCAGGTTATTCATCGGCTTTCCTTGTAAGGCACACGAATTCGGGTGTCACGTTTCATGAACTGTGAGCAAGAAAGGTTGATTCCGAGTCGCTCTTGAAAGCAACCAGAAAAGCGGGGGGAACTAATCGGCAGAACAAGTCGCAGCACCCGACAGCTAGTAGCTGTCGAGTTTGCGACAGGTAACCCTTTTACGACATTGTATCTATAATTCGTATGCCGACGCCTGATCGCTGCCGGTGTGCTTTACGTTCTGCAAAAAAAATGGAACTCGAATATGAATCAACGCTTAAAGATGCCTGTCGTCCTCAAATAAGGCATTTCATCGGTAGCGAAACATATAAGAAGCAATTGATAGCCGGATGCCTTTGGTCTGGTTTTTTTGCGGCTCTGTTTGTTTGTGCGATTTCAAAGCTTATATTCGGCGAAGTTAACATCTATTACGTGGCCTTAGGTTTAGTTTTAGGAATCGTAACTGTGGCTCTTACACATAAAGACTCAGTCACGAAGCGTATTACTAAACACATGGATCGTGAGATTGGAGATAAGTTCCCGTATACGACGACATATCTGCTGGATGACGAATCATTAACATGTAGAAGTTTAGATACAGACATAACCTTTAAGCTAATGCACTGTTCTGATATTTCAGAAGTAGATGGTTATCTCGAAGTTCGATTTGGGGGACGAGGGCTTTGCACCATACCTCTTAGGGCTTTTACGACTGAATTTCAAAAATCGTCTTTTATCGATGCAATAAAAATTCAAGCAGAACAAGTCGCAGCACCCGACAGCTAGTAGCTGTCGAGTTTGCGACTGGCAACCGTTTGACGACATTGTATCTATATTTCGCATATTGGCGCCTGATCGCTGCCGGTGTGCTTTACGTTATGCAAAAAATATGACCTTCCACGGCTGGCTTCAAATTGAATTTATGGAGAACGATTCTTTATGCGGAGCAGATGTTCTCCAGATAGAGGATGACGCTATTGCTGCGATTCGAAAACGTATCGACTCAGTATCGGACTCAATTTCGATTTTCGAGATTAAGCGTGGTGGTAATGGGATGATCGTTTTGACCGTCCACGGAATTCGCAACCATAGGAACGAGCAGGTCATCGATCTGCTTCGGTGGTCCTCGGCGGAGTTCCCTGCAAGTTTCGGACTTCTGCATGTTTGGGATGACGAGCATCCAGAATACGATAATTGTTTTCGTGTATATCGATATGCTCATGGAGTCTGTTCAGAGATGGATGATCCGCATCTTTCTCCATGCCTTCCTACCATCGAGACTACATACAAAAATCAAGCATAACAAGTCGCTGCACCCGACGGAGAGTAGCTGCGCAGCCAGGTTTTCTGGTAGTTTAAACCATTAACACATAGATAAAGTATCCCGCCACTCTCCGCCGGTGAGCTTTACGTTGGGCAAAAAATAAAGATCTCATGTCGTGTGATATTTGTCAGAAATTTAATAGGTCAATGAGCCATTCAAATTGGTCACAGATCTTCGACTTATTGCTACTAGAATTACGGAATCATAATTTGATCTACATCGGAGGTGATTGCCCTCTGGATGAAACCGTAGATCACATTTGTAACGAAACTAAGTTTGCGGTAATTCAGAACTTTCGCTGTGGCTGTGGAACACGCATCGAATGGGGTGTGTGCATTAGAGGAACCCCTTTACTCAAATTACATGAGGTATAGTTCCTCAAGGTTGATAAAAAACAACAAGCCCAACAAGTCGCAGCACCCGACCGCTAGTAGCTGACTGGCCAGGTTTTTCTGCTGGTTTACAGGATGGAAAGTTATAAATTGGAGCAACTGGCACATCGCGGCCGGTGTGCTTTACGTTCTGCAAAAAAATCACTTCTCTTCTTGAAATCCGAAAATATACCATTAATATACCTCTATGGATTTTGAGTTCGATCCGAAAAAATCTCATATCAACGAGAAAAAG
>NZ_JACBAZ010000039.1 GCF_013391475.1 Oceaniferula marina
AGCGCGGAGAAAATCTGGTCGAACAAGTCGCAGCACCCGACAGCTAGTAGCTGTCGAGTTTGCGACGGGTAACCATTTTACGACATTGTATCTTTAATTCGTATGTCGGCGCCTGATCGCTGCCGGTGTGCTTTACGTTATGCAAAAAATAAGCTCTGAACTTCAGCAGTTTTTGGCAGATCTTGAGGGTGAAGCCGCATTCAACGATAAGCCTATTTCGTGTAATACTAGATCTCGGGTTGGTGATACCCCATTGCATATTGCTGCAATAAGAGGAACACTAGATATCGCGTATCATCTTTTAGATCTTGGAGTTGACATTGATGCGACTGGTGAGAATGGCTATACGGCTTTGCACTATGCAGTGGCTCATGAGAGAGTAGATATGGTTCAGTTTCTTGTAGATCAGGGGTGTGATGTATCTATACGTATATTTGATGGCGATGGTGATACAGCGGGAGACTTAGTTTCTTATTGTGAGAATGGTGATGTAAAGCTACAGATCAAGGCCATACTGGACAAATAATTAGGCATAACAAGTCGCAGCACCCGACCGTTAGCAGCTGACTAGCCAGGTTTTTCGGCTGTTCTACACGATTGAAACTTATAAGCTTGTGCATCTGGTTCATCACGGCCGGTGTGCTTTACGTTCGGCTATAAAAATGTTGCTGTCACATAATTACGACGTTGCGTCAATGAGCTGTATGAAGTTTACACTATCTATTGTTGGAGTCGCGATAATCTCGGTGCTGCTTGTATCTTGCAGATCAAAGGAACTCNGACTGGCCAGGTTTTTCGGCTGGTTTACAGAATTGAAACTTATAATCTTTGCGCAACTGGTACATCGCTGCCGGTGTGCTTTACGTTCGGCTATAAAAATGTTGCTGTCACATAATTACGACGTTGCGTCAATGAGCTGTATGAAGTTTACACTATCTATTGTTGGAGTCGCGATAATCTCGGTGCTGCTTGTATCTTGCAGATCAAAGGAACTCTTGCCGCATATGGGTTACATTGGGAAGGTTTATGGCGAGGACTTTTGCTCGCTCCACAATCGTCAGTGCTTAAGCGAAGATCGAGAGTATGTGTTTGGCCTCACAGTATCGTACACACAGGAATACGAAGATGCCATAAGAGACGGATCGTATGGGATTGCTGCTAAGAAGAAGTTTCCCAACGCCTTTAACACCATAAACCAGTTTACGCCACCCAAAGAGTATAGAGCTGATTTGGAGGGCAAACCGTTTACTGTTAAATACTGTCCGCGTTGTCGAGAAGCAAAAGGTGTTTGGATCGAAAACCTGAAGCTTTGAAAATAGTTGCCGAACAAGTCGCAGCACCCGACCACTAGTAGCTGACCTGCCAGGTTTTGTTTCTGTTCCTAAAAAGGAAATCTATTAATCCGTTCATCTGCCATTTCATCGTGGCGGGTGAGCTTTACGTTCGACAAAAAATTGAATCTTTTAGATCCATCAAAGGCTAGATCTGGCGGCTCAAGGCTGTTTCATATCGTATTCTGAGCGTCATTATTCCAGTGGCGCTTTTTTGTGCCTGGATTAACGATGGTTTTCCCCTGAACTGGTAGTAAAGTTTAGTGATTTTATAATGGTTTGATCCAAGAATTTCGGGTTTTATGCCGTCTAGCAGATGACTAGATGGCGTGGTTTTCATTCATTCCGAGTGAATTGACCAGTGGCGGCAGCGTTTCAAGCCCCAAGCATTGGCCGTTTCTTGTTTGTAGTCTGTTCATTGTAAGCAGGTTAAGGTTAAGATCTTCCTGTTTAATGCCACTAGAATGGATTAGCGGCGCGGAGAAAATCTGGTCGAACAAGTCGCAGCACCCGACAGCTAGTAGCTGTCGAGTTTGCGACAGGTAACCTTTTTACGACATTGTATCTATAATTCGCATATCGACGCCTGATCGCTGCCGGTGTGCTTTACGTTCGGCAAAAATAGATCCGAGTTTAGGTTTGTTTGATCGGACAACGGTGTCTCGCGTATCCCAGACAGATGGGTTCCGAATCGGCAAATCCTTCGCGTTCACAAAACAAGCCGAACAAGTCGAAGCACCCGACAGCTAGTAGCTGATTGGCTAGGATTTGGCCACTATTCATCAGAATCGAAACTCAAAATTTAGAGCTACTGGTACATCGCTGCTGGTGTTCTTTACGTTGGGCAAAAAATAATGTCGTTCACTCGAAATAGAGAAGATCACCAAGAATGGTTGAATTGGTTGAGCCGTAGCCGTGATGAATTGATTGCATGCTCCATTCCTGACATCGTTCTGGACGACCGTGGAGACTGGCTATATTTTTTAGATCACTGTTATTTTCAGCCTGAAGGTATGCTTTCGCCTATTCTTGAGATTGATAACATGAGTAGAGAGGATGCTATGAGACTATGCTTGTTCCTAGAACGAGATACGTATTATCCCGAGTCCAGCGCACTAAATCGTCTTCAATACCTTTTAGGACGCGGAAGACATGCAGGATAAACAAAACAAGCCCAACAAGTCGCAGCACCCGACATGCAGTAGCTGCGCAGCCAGGTTTTTCTGGTGGTTTTGACCATTAATCAACTAGTAGAGTATCCCGCCACTGCATGCCGGTGTGCTTTACGTTCGGCAAAAAATAATGAATCCCAAATTACGGCGCATTTTGCTATATATATGCTTTGCAACGGGTATTGGTGTTGTCTCTGCTATGAATAGAGAGCTTAGCCAAAGGACTGAATTGGAGCATATTTATCGTAGAGTTACTGACCCAATAATCGATCACCATTTTACTGAAACGCGAAGTAGTGCAAGCATAGGTAATAGTGATACGCCGCTGGAAGTAGTTACTCTGTGGCGCGCACAATTGGATGCTCGCCTAGACCCAGACATAGCTCGATGGATTATGCTTGGAGGATTTGTTTTAGTCATATTTGGAGGCAAGGCGTTTGAGAAGATTAAGCCAGACGATATAAACAACTAGCCGAACAAGTCGCAGCACCCGACAGCTAGTAGCTGTCGAGTTTGCGACAGGTAACCCTTTTACGACATTGTATCTTTAATTTGCATATCGACGCCTGATCGCTGCCGGTGTGCTTTACGTTCGGCAAAAATAGATCCGAGTTTAGGTTTATTTGGTTGGACAACTGTGTCTCGCGTATCCCAGACAGATGGGTTCCGAATCGGCAAATCCTCTGAAAAAACAAAACAAGCCGAACAAGTCGAAGCACCCGACAGCTAGTAGCTGATTGGCCAGGGTTTGGCTGCTGTTCATCAGCATTGAAACTTTAAATTTAGAGCTACTGGTACATCGCTGCTGGTGTTCTTTACGTTCGGCAAAAAATAGGCAGCGCGTTCAAAATACTTTGGCTTGATCTGTTTCAGAATTGGAACGTCGGTGATTGTTTCATCGGAAATTGACTTTCCCAGTTCCGTCCTCGAAAGAATCCGCCAGACAAATGAGTTCCGAATCGCTCACAATGGCTTGGGTTGATTATTCCGAATCGTCAAATCCACTGAAATCACAAAACTGGCCGAACAAGGCGTTGCACCCGACAGCTAGTAGCTACCGGGCCAAATTTTTCAGCCGTTAATGAGAATTGAACCTTTAATCTTTGTTCATCTGGTACATCGCTGCCGGTGAACTTTACGTTCGGCAAAAAATAGGCAGCGCGTTCAAAATACTTTGGCTTGATCTGTTTTCAGAATTGGAACGTCGGTGATTGTTTCCTCGGAAATTGACTTTTCCAGTTCTGTCCTCGAAAGAATCCGCCAGACAAATGAGTTCCGAATCGCTAATGATGGCTAGGGTTGATTGTTCCGAATCGGCAAATCCACTGAAATCACAAAACTGGCCGAAC
The DNA here is from genome assembly GCF_013391475.1 of Oceaniferula marina. Taxonomy (NCBI): domain Bacteria; kingdom Pseudomonadati; phylum Verrucomicrobiota; class Verrucomicrobiia; order Verrucomicrobiales; family Verrucomicrobiaceae; genus Oceaniferula; species Oceaniferula marina. The sequence goes on from NZ_JACBAZ010000039.1 coordinate 3,853, forward strand.
AAGGCGTTGCACCCGACAGCTAGTAGCTACCCGGCCAAATTTTCAGCCGTTAATGAGCATTGAACCTTTAATCTTTGTTCATCTGGTACATCGCTGCCGGTGAACTTTACGTTCGGTAAAAAATGAAACCCATCGCAATAATAGTTCTATCTGCGCTCATCTATGGCTGTGGTATGATTGAACCTTCTCCCCGACAACTTAAGGCCCAAATATGGTTACCGGATATGATTTCGGGGAAGCGTCTTACCCTGCTGGATGACGATATGATGATGAGTTTGGCATTCGCTGATTCTGGAGATTTNAAAGGTGGTTGGATTGCTTCACCTGGCATGATCTGGGGCATTTCGAGTGATGGCCGTCTATTGCTTAAATCTGACAAAGATACAGTTATGCATGAACTCACTCTTCTCGAATATACAAACAAGCTAATCGTAGTGCGTAGAGGGAAGGATATCGAAACCTATAAGGTGGGGGAATATAACTAACCGAACAAGTCGCAGCACCCGACAGCTAGTAGCTGTCGAGTTTGCGACTGGCAACCATTTGACGATATTGTATCTTTAATTCGTATGCCGGCGCCTGATCGCTGCCGGTGTGCTTTACGTTCTGCAAAAAAATGAAAATCATATCATCTATAATAGCGATTTTATCCTTCATTGCCGGAATTGCATGCATTTTCACTATACCAAAATATGCTGAATTATATGCTGACTCTGGGGTAGCTATTCCTAAATTAATAGTTGTGATGATTAATACCTCGGGATGGATTCCCGGTGGGATATTTTTGCTGCTCTCTGTTTTACTAGTTACCCTGATATTTCTGAAAGCACCAAAGATTTCTGCTGTTCTCTCGGTGATCTCCTTACTCTTACTGATTGGAGCTGCGGTTATTATCCCTACGCTTTTATTGAAGCCTTTGTCTCAGATCATAGAGGAGGTGGAACATGAACAGCGAGATAACAAAAAGGCAGAACAAGTCGTTGCACCCGACGGAGAGTAGCTGCGCAGCCAAGTTTCACCTTGGTTTAAACCATTAACATAAAGTAAGATTTACCCTCGCTCTCCGCGGGTGAACTTTACGTTATGCAAAAAATGAGAATGCTAATTCAGATGTTCATCTTCACATCAGTATTACTATGTTCAGCTGAAGCTTTAGATTGGAAGAATCGGTATAAAGCATTTAATTCGGAAGCTCCATCTAAAGAGCTAGAACCGATAATGGTCAAAGCATTCAAAACAAAATTAATTAATCTAGAGATTAAGGACTCTCGATTCGTTGAAGCTCTAGACAAGCTACGGCTGGCTTTGAGGACTGCTGATGACGATATGAGGATTAGCACTATTGTTCGTGGCGGAGATTCTAAGGTGAAAGTTAATATACCTAAAGGCACGATAACATTTGGAGATGCTTTAGATCAAATTTGTGTTCAAGCTGGCTATAAGTGGGATTTTCCACCACACGGTAAATTGACAATCACTCGTATTGAAAATTAGGCATAACAAGACGTTGCACCCGATGGCTAGTAGCTGACATGCCAAGTTTTCCGACCATTAACTAAAATTGAAACATTAACCGTTCATCTTGGCTTTGATCGCCACGGGTGAACTTTACGTTCGGTAAATAAAATGAAAATCGCTATATTCAGTCTAATCCTAGTTTTGATGTCCATTGGTTCAGTGCGTGTATGCGCAGCAGTACAAGAATCTAGACAAACCAAATCGATTTCAGTTAAATTTGAATTACTCGAATCCTTAAGAACTGACAACCGAGTAAAGATTATTGATGCTGATACAGTATTGGTATTTAGCGTATTCAGAGCTAAAAAGCATGATGAGAAATCTAAATCTGCGATAAGGCTGTGTGTAGAAAATGGCGTTAGCTTGCTTCCTCCAAATGAAGTGAAGAAATTACATAAGGAAGAATTAACTAAGATAATTAAGTCATATTGTGATGCCATGCGAGCTGCAGGTAAAATCCCCAAATTATGGGTGCAAGTATCCAAATCGACAAAAGACGATGAACTCAAAAATCTACTTATTGGATTTGGTAAGTTAGGATGTTCTGAAATTTACGTTGAAGAACTAATAAATATAAGAAACAAAAAACAAACCGAACAAGTCGCAGCACCCGACAGCTAGTAGCTGTCGGGCCAAGTTTTTGCTACCTTGGAATGGGGATTGAAACTTTAAACTTTGCACATCTGGTACATCGCTGCCGGTGTGCTTTACGTTGGGCAAAAAATACATGACAAACTTACTCAAAATCCTTTGCATCTTCGTCGTGTTATTCAGCTCTTGCTCGAAGCATAAAAAGCCATCAGCGCCAGTCTCCAATGTTGCGAGATATGAATTGCAGCATATTGGGCAAGATGAAGCCTTGAAAGAGATTAAGACCTTATTCTCAGATGTTGATATTCGCTTTGAGGCATCTCCCGATGGTGAAGCTATTTTTATTCATTACTCAGATGAGTATTTTATGAATGAGGCGATCAAGTCATTAGAGATTTTGGATGCGACTCACAGTTTGCCGAATTCTGCATATATTGATCTAGAGTCCCTTAGCATTGAGAATGCTATGGCGCTCACTAGAGGTGTGGCTGATGGCTCTTCCGTAGATACAGGAGTTTCAGCGGATTATAAGAATGGTAAGTGGAGGCTATTGGTTATGGGGGATCGCGATTACAGGCGTAAAATACAGAGCATTATTAAAAAGGCGGAGGAAGATTCTTCGCAACAAAAACAAGCCCAACAAGTCGTTGCACCCGACCGCTAGTAGCTGCCTGGCCAAGTTTTTAGGCGGTTCTACAAAATTGAAACTTTAATCGTTTCATCGACGCTTACATCGCGGCCGGTGAACTTTACGTTCTGCAAAAAAAACTTAGCACTTCCAGAAAGGTTGATAATCCCGAATCGGCTCGAAGGATGAAACCATAAGTTTGTTCACTCAGTGAAATCATCGGCTTTCCTCGCAAGGCACACGAATTCGGGTGTCACGTTCCATAAGTTGTGAGCAAGAAAGATGGATTCCTATTCGCACTTGAAAGCAACCCGAAAGGCTGGGAAAACAAATCGGCAGAACAAGTCGCTGCACCCGACCACTAGTAGCTGCCGTGCCAGGTTTTGTTTCTGTTCCTCAAAAGGAAATCTATTAATCCGTTCATCAACCATTTCATCGTGGCGGGTGAGCTTTACGTTCGGCAAAATAAACTAATCCTATGCTTAAGGTTTTAATTCAACGCTTTCTCGCCAATCCAAAGCATCGGATTTACGTTGTGAGTGGAGAACAGTGGGATCATTTTGATGAACCAGGGTACTGTACTGATCCAGCATATTACGGTTTTGATATAATTAAGGGGGAGACAAAAAGTCCCCAAATTTTGCCGGGACCATTTTGGGAGCGTTCTCCGGGCACCCCCATTGAGAGAGGGCCAGAGATAATTAAGGCATTTAAGATAGCTCATGATGCTATTAGCTTCGCCTACTGTTGTAATCTAGTTAATGTGTTGATATACGCTTATGATCGAGTTAATGGGGAATGGGTTTGTAGCGAAGACCAATCGGAACTTGATATTGACTGGTAGAAATCCAAAAAGCCGAACAAGTCGCAGCACCCGACAGCTAGTAGCTGTCGAGTTTGCGACGGCAAACCATTTGACGACATTGTATCTTTAATTCGTATATCGGCGCCTGATCGCTGCCGGTGTGCTTTACGTTCGACAAAAAATTGAATCTTTTAGATCCATCAAAGGCTAGATCTGGCGGCTCAAGGCTTTTTTATATCGTATTTTGAGCGTCATTCTTCCAGTGGCGCTTTTTTGTGCCTGAATTAACGATGGTTTTCCCCTGAA
>NZ_JACBAZ010000040.1 GCF_013391475.1 Oceaniferula marina
CAAAACCATCAGCGGTTTCAGACGTTTTCGTACTCGTTCTACACTGAGACGCAACTAAGCAACACAGGCCGACAACCGCTAATCTTAGAATGTATCGCATATCGCTCCCGAGAGATTTCTTATTATTGCCGAACGTAAAGCACACCGGCAGCGATCAGGCGCCAATATGCGAATTAAAGATACAATGACGTAAAAGGATTACCTGTCGCAAACTCGACAGCTACTAGCTGTCGGGTGCTGCGACTTGTTAGCCTAGATTATTCGATCGGTAAACGCCTAAGTTGTTTTGTACATATGCAAAACCAGCCTCAAGTAATCCTCGGCTGAACTCCCTCGAAATGACATCGTGCTTTTGTTCTAGCTTAGAAGCCTCGTCAAGCAAAGCATCTCGACCTTTCTCATCGAGTGAGCAAATTGGTTCCTCGGTCGTCTGCAATAGTTCGAAAATATTGTATTTGTTGAGAGCTGACTGAAGCTCTTGAGTAGCCACGATAGCAGGTTGAAAACCGCAGGCCTCAAGAGCAGGAAGGCCATCATAGACAAGATTCACTAGGTCCGACCAAAGAAGGTCAACAAATCCGTTGCGATAGGCAAAATCAATTTGAAAGATCTGTGCCGGAATTTCTTCAACGGGGTGCAATTGCTCTCCAGCCTCTATGCGTGATGCAAACCACTGTAAAACTTCGTAATCCTGTTTTTCTTCGATAATTTGGTCGATGTTGTAGTTCATAATTTTTTGGCTAACGTAAAGCACACCGGCAGCGATCAGGCGCAGATATGCGAATTAAAGATACAATGACGTAAAATCGTTTGCCGTCGCAAACTCGACAGCTACTAGCTGTCGGGTGCTGCGACTTGTTAGCTCAAATTTTCTATAGCGTAATCCTCGGTGTAGCCACAACTATTACAACGAACAACTCTGACAACCTTAGAAGTTAAAACAAGAAGCCCTGTAATTACTGGTGGAACAACCAACCCTAATACCGTTATGAAAATCAAATCACTCTGAGTATGGTCAACCACGTTCCCCTGTCCAACACTGTGTAAGACCTTGTAGAGCAATATCGGGAAACCAAGCAAAGGCACGGCAAGCATTCGGGAATGAATCTTCCGGACGGTACGACCATATTTACTCGGTTCAACAGTCAAATTAACCCTGGCATCGAAATTCTTGCCGCATTTTGGGCAGATGCCGTCAATATCATTAGGCCACTGCTTTTGGAGGTTCATTTTATAGCTAACGTAAAGTTCACCGGCCGCGATGAAAGCGTCGATAAACGGTTAATGTTTCAATCGTGTAGAACAGCCGTAAAACCTGACTACTCAGCTACTAGCGGTCGGGTGCAACGACTTGTTCGCTTTGTTGTTATTCATCAACGAATGATCCGTCGGACTTCATAATGAAACCATCAATGCTAGAGGTTGAATATACAGGAATAAACCCAAAAAGTGGTTTCTGAGGAACGCTAAAGGCGAAAACATCGAATCTAATATCACCACGCTTTTTATTGAAGTGGTCCCGCAAAACGGAGCCAGTAGTTTATTGATTAATTCGCTGGTCTGATCGGGGCAATTAACCCGAAATAAGACCAATGAAACGAAAGAGAAGACATCTTACCGCAGAGTTCAAAGCCCGAGTTGCCAAGGAAGCTCTCAAGGAAGAAAAAAGCATCCAGGAGATCGCTCAGGAGAACGATATAGCACCTACCCAAGTCAGTGCTTGGAAGAAGGAATTGGAAGACCGTATGAGCGAATTATTTGAACGCAAGAACGCGGCAGACAAGCAATTACGACACCACGAAAAAAGAAGCGGGCAGCTTGAGCGCAAGATCGGGCAACTCGTCAT
>NZ_JACBAZ010000041.1 GCF_013391475.1 Oceaniferula marina
AGGGGAAAACCTTCGTTAATCCAGGCACAAAAAAGCGCCACTGGAATAATGACGCTTAGAATACCACATGAAACAGCCTTGAGCCGCCAGATCTAGCCTTCGATGGATCTAAAAGGTTCAATTTTTTGTCGAACGTAAAGCACACCGGCCGCGATGTGCCAGATGTGCAAAGATTAAAGTTTCAATTATGAAAAACAGGCGAAAAACCTGGCTTGTCAGCTACTAGCGGTCGGGTGCTGCGACTTGTTATGCAATTTGGTTTCCTCCATCTTTCCTGATGCTTTTACGAATGACTCGGAATACAGATTTAAGCGAATCTCGATCAAGCATTCATTCCGCCTTGCGAGAATAACCGTTGAATCCACTGAGTGAACAAACTTATGGTTTCATCCTTCGAGCCGATTCGGAATAGTCAACCATTTGAATGATCTGCCTATTTTTTCGCATAACGTAAAGTTCACCGGCCGCGATGTAAGCGTCGATAAACGGTTAAAGTTTCAATCTTGTAGAACAGTAGCAAAACCTGGCCTGGCAGCTACTAGCGGTCGGGTGCAACGACTTGTTAGCCTACTATTTTTCAAACGTTGAGTTAGCCTTCCAGCTCTTGAACAGCTCACTTCTCTCTTCAACCGACAAGCTCTTATCTGGCTTAACCTCGTTCAAAAATTCATTATATAAAACTCTTTGCGCTTCCTCTAAAGTAGTTCCTTCATTCATTTTTCGTAATTGCTCAGCAAGCAGAGAGGCGGCATCAGCAACCCGCTCGTGTGCCGTCATAGCCCTCCAACCAATGAGAAGCCATAATACTGTCGTTATAAGCCCAACTATTGCTATAAATATTGCGAATCCTTGCATGTCTATTTGTGTATTTATTTTTGGCTAACGTAAAGCACACCGGCAGCGATCAGGCGCCGGCATACGAATTAAAGATACAATATCGTCAAATGGTTGCCAGTCGCAAACTCGACAGTTACTAGCTGTCGGGTGCTGCGACTTGTTCGGTTAGTTATATTTCCCCACCTTATAGGTTTCGATATCCTTCCCTCTACGCACTACGATTAGCTTGTTTGTATATTCGAGAAGAGTGAGTTCATGCATAACTGTATCTTTGTCAGATTTAAGCAATAGACGGCCATCACTCGAAATGCCCCAGATCATGCCAGGTGAAGCAATCCAACCACCTTTCTCTCCTATGGTTGCTGCGACAAAATCTCCAGAATCAGCGAATGCCAAACTCATCATCATATCGTCATCCAGCAGGGTAAGACGCTTCCCCGAAATCATATCCGGTAACCATATTTGGGCCTTAAGTTGTCGGGGAGAAGGTTCAATCATACCACAGCCATAGATGAGCGCAGATAGAACTATTATTGCGATGTGTTTCATTTTTTACCGAACGTAAAGTTCACCGGCGGCGATGTAACCGCAGATGAAATGATTAATGTTTCGATTCTGTAAACCAGCAGCAAAACCTGGCCCGGTAGCTACTAGCCGTCGGGTGCAACGACTTGTTCGGTTTATTTTTTGATATATGGCTCGTGGTCGACCAATGAAAAATTTATATGCTCGGCTTTGAGGTAATCATGACCATCCACAGTTACAGTCTTGTATCTCACAATGAGGTAATGCGACTTACCCTCTTTGCGTAGATCACGTGGGTTTCTCTCCCACAACTTTTTGTAATCCTTAATCGGAACATACACACCAATCCTTTTATCAGAAGCGGTGATAATAGTCAGTTTCTTATGATTCGTAAAACCAGCTTTAATCATTCTCTTCTGGCCCGAAATCATTCGATCAAATTGATCTCTTGGGATATCCTTCATCACCCCTTCAGCCTTCATCTTCTCTAGGCCTTTGATTGCGTTCAAGCTTATCTCATCAAGGTTAATAAACCTATAAACTGGATAACCCTTGATTTCATCAGCGCAACAATGCTGCGACACATACAAAATTACACATGCTAAAATGCTAAGTAGTCGTTTCATATTTTTTACCGAACGTAAAGTTCACCGGCCGCGATGAAAGCGTCGATAAACGATTAAAGTTTCAATTTTCTAGAGCAGCCGAAAAACCTAGCCCGGCAGCTACTAGCGGTCGGGTGCAACGACTTGTTCGCTTAGTTGTTTTATAGGATATGCTCGTAGTATAATATACAACGAACATGCACCACCCATTGATAACAACAGCACGATCTCTACTACGTAGCGCGGCCAATCCATCACTACTGGATTCCATGCTGTAGAACGCACTCCATCCCAAGAACTATGTTGTCGGCTCTTGAAAGCTTCAATCTTATTCTTATTCTCTTCGGCGGTTTTACCCATTATGAGGTAGTCAGTCTTATAGAACAAATGCCAAACAATAAAACTTCTCCCAGCCGATTCAAGGCTACTGGATTCTAACCGTGGCGGAAATAGAGAATGCAAAAAGATTAGGCTAAATATTACCAGCCAAATTTTGCCAATTAGTATTAATGTTCTCGGCATGATCATTTTTTAGCGAACGTAAAGCTCACCCGCGGCGATGAAAGCCCAGACAAGCGGTTAATGTTTCAATTTTGATTAATTGTCGAAAAACCTGACACCACACCTACTAGCCGTCGGGTGCAGCGACTTGTTATGCCTAATTTTTAATACGAGTGATTGTCAATTTACCGTGTGGTGGAAAATCCCACTTATAGCCAGCTTGAACACAAATCTGATCTAAAGCATCTCCAAATGCTATCGTGCCTTTAGTTATATTAACTTTCACCTTAGAATCTCCGCCACGAACAATAGTGCTAATCCTCATATCGTCATCAGCAGTCCTCAAAGCCAGCCGTAGCTTGTCTAGAGCTTCAACGAATCGAGAGTCCTTAATCTCTAGATTAATTAATTTTGTTTTGAATGCTTTGACCATTATCGGTTCTAGCTCTTTAGATGGAGCTTCCGAATTAAATGCTTTATACCGATTCTTCCAATCTAAAGCTTCAGCTGAACATAGTAATACTGATGTGAAGATGAACATCTGAATTAGCATTCTCATTTTTTGCATAACGTAGAGTTCACCGGCAGCGATGTACCAGATGAACAAAGATTAAAGTTTCAATTCTGATTTATGGCCGAAAAATCTGGCTCGGTAGCTACTAGCTGTCGGGTGCAACGACTTGTTGGGCTTGTTTTTGTTGCGAAGAATCTTCCTCCGCCTTTTTAATAATGCTCTGTATTTTACGCCTGTAATCGCGATCCCCCATAACCAATAGCCTCCACTTACCATTCTTATAGTCCGCTGAAACTCCTGTATCTACGGAAGAGCCATCAGCCACACCTCTAGTGAGCGCCATAGCATTCTCAATGCTAAGGGACTCTAGATCAATATATGCAGAATTCGGCAAACTGTGAGTCGTATCAAAAACCTCTAATGACTTGATCGCCTCATTCATAAAATACTCATCTGAGTAATGAATAAAAATAGCTTCACCATCGGGAGATGCCTCAAAGCGAATATCAACATCTGAGAATAAGGTCTTAATCTCTTTCAAGGCTTCATCTTGCC
>NZ_JACBAZ010000042.1 GCF_013391475.1 Oceaniferula marina
GCTTTACGTTGGGCAATAAAATGGCTGGTGAATGAGCGATTTGGCGCTATAATCAGAACATGAGCACGATTGTTGAATTAGAACGTGAAGTTATGCAGCTACCTGAAGATCAGCGGGTTGCGTTACTTAATCGTGTCCTTAAAGTGTCGGAGCCCTCAAGAGCTAGCGATATTCAAGACCTCTGGGATGATGAGATTGCTCGGCGTATCGAACGACTTGATAAAGGGGTGACTCAGACGATACCAGCATCCGAGGTTTTTCGTGAATTAGACCAGCGATTGGCATGATGACTGTTGATTTGACACCCGAAGCAAAGGGTGACCTATTTGATGCCGTAGATTATTACGAAAGCAAAGAGCTCGGGCTTGGCAAGCGTCTGAGAGACGAAGTCGCGTCTATGCTCGGTACAATTGCCTCAGCTCCCTATTTGTGGCGTGAGCGCGAATCAGGATATCGAAGGGTTAATTGTCCAGTTTTCCCGTATTATGTAGCTTACGTAATTCGTGATTGTAAGATCGTGGTTGTAGCCATTGCTGCCAGTCGGCGCAAACCAGGTTATTGGCAAAGTCGAATGAAAACAAAATAGGCCCAACAAGTCGCAGCACCCGACAGCTAGTAGCTGTCGAGTTTGCGACTGGTAACCTTTTTACGACATTGTATCTATAATTCGCATATCGACGCCTGATCGCTGCCGGTGTGCTTTACGTTCTGCAAAAAAACTCAGCACTTCCAGAAAGGTTGATAATTCTGAATCGGCTCGAAGGATGAAACCATAAGTTTGATTACTCAGGTTATTCATCGGCTTTCCTTGTAAGGCACACGAATTCGGGTGTCACGTTTCATGAACTGTGAGCAAGAAAGGTTGATTCCGAGTCGCTCTTGAAAGCAACCAGAAAAGCGGGGGAAACTAATCGGCAGAACAAGTCGCAGCACCCGACAGCTAGTAGCTGTCGAGTTTGCGACAGGTAACCTTTTTACGACATTGTATCTATAATTCGCATATCAGCGCATGATCGCTGCCGGTGTGCTTTACGTTCTGCAAAAAAAACTCAGCACTTCCAGAAAGGTTGATTATTCCGAATCGGCTCGAAGGATGAAACCATAAGTTTGTTCGCTCAGTGGAATCATTGGTTTTCTCCGCAAGGCACACGAATTCGGGTGTCACGTTCCATAAGTTGTGAGCAAGAAAGGTTGATTCCGAGTCGCACTTGAAAGGAACCAGAAAAGCGGGGGAAACTAATCGGCAGAACAAGTCGCAGCACCCGACAGCTAGTAGCTGTCGAGTTTGCGACAGGTAACCTTTTTACGACATTGTATCTATAATTCGCATATCAGCGCATGATCGCTGCCGGTGTGCTTTACGTTCGCTAAAAAAATGAGAACCTCACTAATTACATTACTACTATTGGTTACTATGCTTCCTAGCATTGCCGGGGAGGCTCTTGGTGTCAAATATGATGAATTATATTTGGTCAGGCTTAAGAATTCGTCAAAAGTAGTTTCTCATCATGATTTTTTTACAGCTGAAGGAAAGCCGTCCCCAATAGTGTTGGAATCTCTCAAGGTTAACTCAAGGTGGCACAAGAAAGTAGATACGCTATTTCATTCCGATCAGGACTTCGATAACGGTAATAATGATTGCCTATTACAGCTGTTTTCATTTGTTTTCTATAATGAAGGTAAGATTGTCATGTCTATCACCCCCAACTTATTGGGATCTGACTTATATGTGTCAGACCGCAAAATTGACGATTTTAGGAGCTTTTCTGAAAAGCAAATGAAGGAGTTTCTTGAAGTTGTTTTCCTTTCAATACGCAGACAAGCTGAAAGAGCGGTATTGCCTATAAACAAAGTGAGCGAACAAGTCGCTGCACCCGACCACTAGTAGCTGACTGGTCAGGTTTTGTTTCTGTTCCTCAAAAGGAAATCTATTAATCCGTTCATCTGCCATTTCATCGTGGCGGGTGAGCTTTACGTTCGATATAAAATGAAGAAGACAACATTGAAACGTGTGACTTGGGGAGTCATCGTTTTGTATTTCTTTAGCTATCTCATACTTACTTTGAATGGTCATTATGCAGCTACAGCACGAGGCCTTATAGTCCTCAAAGATGGTTCGAATGCTCTTGTGCCGAAGTATGGCTATTATTGGTTTCTTCCTGGTGATTATGATTGCCTCATGAATAGGGGGTATAGCGTCGTTGGTATAGTGTATTTTCCATTGCTATATTTGGATCGAATACTATGGCACTCAGATGAAAAAGTGGAGTCCATGAGATATCCAATTAGGGGGTACTTTGACTACCATACCGAAGAGTTTCGCGATATTCCTTAATAATAAATTGATCGAACAAGTCGCAGCACCCGACAGCTAGTAGCTGTCGAGTTTGCGACAGGTAATCCTTTTACGTCATTGTATCTTTAATTCGCATATTGGTGCCTGATCGCTGCCGGTGTGCTTTACGTTCGGCAAAAATAGATCCGAGTTTAGGTTTGTTTGATCTGACAACGGTGATTCGTATAGCCCAGACAGATGGGTTCCGAATCGGCAAATCCTCTGAAAAAACAAAACAAGCCGAACAAGTCGAAGCACCCGACAGATAGTAGCTGATCAGCCAGATTTTTCTGGTGACTTAAACCACTCACACACAGTAAAGTATCCGCCCACTATCTGCGGGTGTTCTTTACGTTCGGCAAAAAATGAACATATATCTCACTATCAATGATGTTCGTTCTCGCTCAACATCAAGGTATGATATTGAGCAATGGGGAGGCCGTTTGCTGGGATGCTATGAAGTTTATATCTCTCTGGATGGAATAGATTATTGTTTCAAGTGGGTGATGGCCGGTGACAGCGTGAATAAGCCATGCCCAGAAGCTTATGATGAAGATGATGGTTACGATCTATTTCTCAAAAGTTTGTGGGATAAAGGACGACATAGTGTCATGAGACCATTTATGCGGCGATTTGAAGATGCTGTTTGCATGGCGATGCATAGTGTACATTCTAGAGGGGAAGAGCAGACTATTGATTTTCCCATTGTAATTAAACAAGCCGAACAAGGCGCTGCACCTAACCCCTAGTAGCTACCCAGTTTGGTTTTGCTACTGTTTATCAGAATTGAAACATTTAACCGTTTATCAGCCCTTTTATCGGGGTAGGTGAGCTATACGTTGGGCAAAAAATACATGACAAACTTACTCAAAATCCTTTGCATCTTCGTCGTGTTATTCAGCTCTTGCTCGAAGCATAAAAAGCCATCAGCGCCAGTCTCCAATGTTGCGAGATATGAATTGCAGCATATTGGGC
>NZ_JACBAZ010000043.1 GCF_013391475.1 Oceaniferula marina
GGAGGAAACTAATTGCATAACAAGTCGCTGCACCCGACCACTAGTAGCCGCCGTGCCAGGTTTTGTTTCTGTTCCTCAAAAGGAAATCTATTAATTCGTTCATCTACCATTTCATCGTGGCGGGTGAGCTTTACGTTCGGTAAAAAAAGCCATGGAATCATTTTTTGATTATGCCGTAATATTTCTTGTATATGTGATGACTCCAAGCTGGTTTATTTTATCACCTCTATTTTCTAGTAAGTATAAGTTTATCCCGAATCGAAGAGCGAGGTGGGGATTGCTTTATTCTATAATTGTTATTTGGCTATTATTGATCCTGTGTTCATTTATATATTTATCGATACCTTCGCAATCAGATGACCCTCTAGCTGATGGGACTGGCCTTGTTGCTGTATCATTATTATCTGGTTGGTTGATTGGATTTGTGATTTCTGTTCCATATCTAGTAATTCGATATATAATTGAGACATTCATTATAAAAAAACAAACCGAACAAGCCGCTGCACCCGACCCCTAGTAGCTGCCGAGTTTGGTTTTTCGACCCTTTCTCAAAATTGAAACATTAAACCTTGTTCATCCATTCCATCGGGGACGGGTGAGCTTTACGTTCGGCAAAAAATGAACATATATCTCACTATCAATGATGTTCGTTCTCGCTCAACATCAAGGTATGATATTGAGCAATGGGGAGGCCGTTTGCTGGGATGCTATGAAGTTTATATCTCTCTGGATGGAATAGATTATTGTTTCAAGTGGGTGATGGCCGGTGACNTGAAGATGCTGTTTGCATGGCGATGCATAGTGTACATTCTAGAGGGGAAGAGCAGACTATTGATTTTCCCATTGTAATTAAACAAGCCGAACAAGGCGCTGCACCTAACCCCTAGTAGCTACCCAGTTTGGTTTTGCTACTGTTTATCAGAATTGAAACATTTAACCGTTTGTCAGCCCTTTTATCGGGGTAGGTGAGCTATACGTTCGGTAAAATATACATGAAAACATCGGATCATACATCAGAGATGCCACCGTCACGAAGTAGTCTAGCAGTGTGGAGTCTAAAGCTGGCGGGTTCTGCAATATTCGTAATGGTGCTTGGTGTTATTCTGTTTTTGGTTGGGGTCCATATAAATGTTCTTATGTGTATTTTTGTCATGCATATGTTATGCGCTGTCGCTGGTATGATTCTTTCTGTGCTATCGTTTTTCACGAGTTCCAACAATGGAAGGAGAGATACTGTGTATGGGGTTATTGGATTCGTAGTATGCTTTGGTATTTTGGTGATGTTTATGTATGCACCTTCAGTTAATTAAAAAAACAAACCGAACAAGGCGTTGCACCCGACAGCTAGTAGCTGACTGGCCAGGCTTTTCGGCTGTTCTAAAGAATTGAAACTTTAATCGTTTCATCGACGCTTTCATCGCTGCCGGTGAACTTTACGTTATGCGAAAAAATAGGCAGATCATTCAAATGGTTGACTATTCCGAATCGGCTCGAAGGATGAAACCATAAGTTTGTTCACTCAGTGGATTCATCGGTTTTCCTTGTAAGGCTAAGTGATTATTCTGATCATCGGTCAGCAAAATCTGTATTCTTNATTCTTAATCGCTCTTGAAAGTAACCAGAAAGACGGGGGAAACTAATTGCATAACAAGTCGCTGCACCCGACCACTAGTAGCTGACTTGCCAGGTTTTGTTTCTATTCCCCAAAAGGAAATCTATTAATCCGTTCATCTACCATTTCATCGTGGCGGGTGAGCTTTACGTTGGGCAAAAAAATGCAGTGAAAAGCATAATCACATTAGGAGGCCGTTTGACGATAGGCATTACCTCTGTTTGGTCGGTATGTTTCATGTGCCTAATAAGTATTGGTGAAGGTGCTGGGCGTTGGCTATCTGATGCTCTCGAAGTCGTAGTTGTTGGATTAGCTTTGCCACTTGGGTTATTTGGGAGTCTTGGCGTTATGGGAGGAAGATGGAATCCTATTCTTGATGGCACATTAATCGTAATGAATTTCTTTCTATTGGGATATGGGTTTTCTGGTATTTGGAGACTTGTTTGCTTCTTTCGTGAAGTCTTCCGTTTAGCTAGAGGTGATACACGCACACCTTAAGAAATAACAAGCCCAACAAGTCGCAGCACCCGACAGCTAGTAGCTGTCGAGTTTGCGACAGGTAATCCTTTTACGTCATTGTATCTTTAATTCGCATATTGGCGCCTGATCGCTGCCGGTGTGCTTTACGTTGGGCAAAAAATACACAGGTCATGAAATGCAGCCTTATAGCAGTGGTCTTTCTCTTGATCACGATGTTTCAATTCGCCAATGCGGACGGCACACCTGTTGGCCAATTTAGTGAAGGTGGGCAATTATATTCGATTCAGTTACCACAAGATCTTGACGTATATCCGAACGCGCCAGTGCAAAGTTACATGTTCTTGGTAGATTATAATTCTAAAGGGCAAGTGATTCATGTTGAACCAAGACGAAGCAACAAAGTGAAAGCTTCGAAGAACGTAGAGAAGTTGGTTGCCGCAATTCAGTTGTGGCGGGTAACTCCTCTGAAGATGAATGGCGTTTTGCTTAAGAAGTGGGGTTGCTACTATACAGTAACAATTACGGCGAAAGAAGAATCAGAAGGGGGCAGTGTAATACATGTCTCAGATAATGGCGCAAATACCGTGTTCGAGAGCGTCCTACCTAGCGTGAAAACTAGAAAATTAACGCTCGAAGAGTTGAAGCTGTTCCACAAAAAAGACCCTGAACCAAAATTTAGGAAAGGCGGTTTGCTTCCTGAACTTATAAAGTAGATCAAACCAAGCCCAACAAGTCGCAGCACCCGACAGCTAGTAGCTGTCGAGTTTGCGACGGCAAACCATTTTACGACATTGTATCTATAATTCGCATATCAGCGCCTGATCGCTGCCGGTGTGCTTTACGTTATGCGAAAAAATAGGCAGATCATTCAAATGGTTGACTATTCCGAATCGGCTCGAAGGATGAAACCATAAGTTTGTTCACTCAGTGGATTCATCGGTTTTCCTTGTAAGGCTAAGCGATTATTCTGATCATCGGTCAGCAAAATCTNATTCTTAATCGCTCTTGAAAGTAACCAGAAAGACGGGGGAAACTAATTGCATAACAAGTCGCTGCACCCGACCACTAGTAGCCGCCGTGCCAGGTTTTGTTTCTGTTCCTCAAAAGGAAATCTATTAATTTGTTCATCAACCATTTCATCGTGGCGGGTGAGCTTTACGTTCTGCAAAAAAACTCAGCACTTCCAGAAAGGTTGATTATTCCGAATCGGCTCGAAGGATGAAACCATAAGTTTGTTCACTCAGGTTATTCATCGGCCTTCCCTGTAAGGCTCACGAATTCGGGTGTCACGTTTCATAAGTTGTGAGCAATAAAGGTTGATTCCTATTCGCGCTTGAAAGCAACGAGAAAAGCGGGGGAAACAAATCGGCAGAACAAGTCGCTGCACCCGACCACTAGTAGCTGCCGTGCCAGGTTTTGTTTCTGTTCCTAAAAAGGAAATCTATTAATCCGTTCATCAACCATTTCATCGTGGCGGGTGAGCTTTACGTTCGGTAAAAAATGACAAAGCACGATGCAATTCGCTATTTAGCGATCATCCCTATCCCTTTGTGCTATTGGTTTTTTGGAGAAGTCGTCTTTCCTCTTGGTAAGTCTCTTTCTCCACCTGACCAAATGGGTGAACTGCCAAGGTTGTCAGAGTTGTGTTTTCAACTTGCCGCCATCAAGAATGGTGTCGTAGCGCATTGCATCATAGGAATTATTATCAGCGCTATCTTGATAACTATATCGAGGTTGAAGAGGCTCGTTGTGTTCTTTCCGTTGGTTCTGACTATGGCATGGACTATTACTTTTTTCTATGTGGCGCTATATTTGGTTGGCTTGGTTCTGCCCTATTACCATATGAATCTGTATCTAAAATAAAACAAACCGAACAAGTCGCAGCACCCGACAGCTAGTAGCTGTCGAGTTTGCGACAGGTAACCCTTTTACGACATAGTATCTATAATTCGCATATCGGCGCCTGATCGCTGCTGGTGTGCTTTACGTTCTGCAAAAAAACTCAGCACTTCCAGAAAGGTTGCTTACTCCGAATCGGCTCGAAGGATGAAACCATAAGTTTGATTACTCAGGTTATTGATCGGCTTTCCTTGCAAGGCACACGAATTCGGGTGTCACGTTCCATTAATTGTGAGCAAGAAAGATGGGTTCGGAGTCGCTCTTGAAAGTAACCAGAAAAGCGGGGGAAACTAATCGGCAGAACAAGTCGCAGCACCCGACAGCTAGTAGCTGTCGAGTTTGCGACAGGTAACCTTTTTACGACATTGAATCTTTAATTCGCATATCGACGCCTGATCGCTGCCGGTGTGCTTTACGTTATGCGAAAAAATAGGCAGATTATTCAAACGGTTGACTATTCCGAATCGGCTCGAAGGATGAAACCATAAGTTTGTTCACTCAGTGGATTCATCGGTTTTCTTTGCAAGGCTAAGTG
>NZ_JACBAZ010000044.1 GCF_013391475.1 Oceaniferula marina
AGGGGAAAACCATCGTTAATCCAGGCACAAAAAAGCGCCACTGCAATAATGACGCTCAGAATACGATATGAAACAGCCTTGAGACGCCAGATCTAGCCTTAGATGGATCTAAAAGGTTCAATTTTTTGTCGAACGTAAAGCACACCGGCCACGATGAACCAGATGCGCAAATTTATAACTTTCAATCGTGCAAACCAGCAGAAAAACCTGGCCAGTTAGCTGCTAGTGGTCGGGTGCTGCGACTTGTTGTGCTTGATTTGTTTCTTTGGCTACTACCGTCGCTTAAAGTAGGAATCAGGGGTTAAATCATCACGATTAAATATATCTTCTCCTGAGCTTAAATAGCGTCGAAATTTCGGAATAGTCGAGTTGGTGATTTGATAACTGATCTCCGGCGTGTCCCACATACCTATCACCTCTGCAACGCGTTCACCATCTGGAGTATCGCTATCCCACTCAAGATAATCCGAACACATCATGGCAAATGTAATCTGCTGAACCATTTCGGCATCGATCAACTTGTCTGTAAATGAGTCACAAATCTTAACCAGATGCTCAGTAGTGACAAAGAAATCTTCGGTATAGTCCTCATCAACATAATAAGATACTCCATCGTGTGAAGTTTGAACAACTCCCCCTTCAAGGTCTTTCGCTAGAGAGTTCGCATCACAGATGCCGTTTAGGAATTCTACTAGGACGCTGATCTTCATATTTTTTGCACAACGTAAAGCACACCGGCAGCGATCATGCGTCGATATGCAAATTAAAGATACAATGTCGTAAAAAGGTTACCTGTCGCAAACTCGACAGCTACTAGCTGTCGGGTGCTGCGACTTGTTCTGCCGATTAGTTCCCCGCGCTTTTCTGGTCCCTTTCAAGAGCGACTCGGAATCAACCTTTCTTGCCCTCAATTTACGAAACGTGACACCCGAATTCGTGTGCCTTACAAGGAAAGCCGATGATGTCACTGAGTGAACAAACTTATGGAACGTGACACCCGAATTCGTGTGCCTTGCAAGGAAAGCCGATGATTTCACTGAGTAATCAAACTTATGGTTTCACCCTTCGAGCCGATTCGGAATTATCAACCTTTCTGGAAGTGCTTAGTTTTTTTTGCAGAACGTAAAGCACACCGGCAGCGATCAGGCGTCGATATGCGAATTATAGATACAATGACGTCAAAAGGTTTGCCGTCGCAAACTCGTCAGCTACTAGCTGTCGGGTGCTGCGACTTGTTCTGCCGATTAGTTCCCCCCGCTTTTCTGGTTGCTTTCAAGGGCGAATAGGAATCCATCTATATTGCCCACAACTTATGGCACGTGACACCCGAATTCGTGTGCCTTGCGAGAATAACCGATGAATAACCTGAGTAATCAAACTTATGGTTTCATCCTTCGAGCCGATTCGGAATTATCAACCTTACTGGAAGTGCTGAGTTTTTTTTGCAGAACGTAAAGCACACCAGCGGCGATGTACCTGTAGTGTTAAGTTTAAAGTTTCGATTCTGATGAACAGCCGCCAAACCCTGGCCAGTCAGCTACTAGACGTCGGGTGCTGCGACTTGTTAGCCTGAATTATTTGGCAGAAATTCTATTCCTAATTCGGGCGATTAAACCACTGTAGAGGGTTAATTCATCCGCAGACTTATCAGTCAGCTTCTTTCGTGCAACCTCCAACATAGCTAGTAGGTCTGATTCCCCCTTACTATTAATGTCAACTCGATAAAACCTCTTGTCATATATTAAATAGAATACTTGGCGATTCAGTTTGATATCCTCTTGACTCCAATATGCACGGTTCGCAACTACCAAGTCGAACCTCTTATGCGTAGCCGTCGTCAATGAATACACCTCGGAACCACCATCAGCAACCTTGCCGTCATAAGAAACACTCTTGATAATCCAAGTGTTAAACTTGGCCTTGCTTAAATCCGACCATTCTCCTCGAAGTCGTTTGGGAGGTGCCAACGGTTCATCATTACCCGCGAGTACAGTGGGCAATGAAGTAAATAGCAGTAACGCTATAGAAAATATTCGCATTGTGTTATTTGGCTAACGTAAAGTTCACCCGCGGCGATGTACCCGCTGATGAAAATATTAAAGTTTCAATGCTTCAAGAACAGTAGCAAAATCTGGCTAGGTAGCTACTAGCCGTCGGGTGCAACGACTTGTTCTGCCAGTTTATTCGTCTTCGGTGCATGGCGAATAAATATCAAATGTAAGATCTATACCCCTCTCACCCA
>NZ_JACBAZ010000045.1 GCF_013391475.1 Oceaniferula marina
GAATATCCGAACTAATCTCCAAAGGTGGCTTCAGGTATAAACTTCGCAGACTGTAGGTTGAGTAAGCTAGAATAATAAGCGACAAACAGATAACTAGTCTCACCAGTAAAGAGCGTTTCATTTTTTTGCCCAACGTAAAGCACACCGGCAGCGATCAGGCGCCAATATGCGGATTATAGATACAATCTCGTAAAAGGGTTTGCCGTCGCAAACTCGACAGCTACTAGCTGTCGGGTGCTGCGACTTGTTGGGCTTGATTTTTTTCAAGCATCATTGAGAGCATATGACATTAATTTCACAGCAACATCAGAATCTTTTAGTGTCTGGTGTGCTTCGTCTTTCGATTCTTCTATGGCGTCTTGGAAGAAGTAAAAATCAAATAGATTTCGATATTCGACGCTGTCATGGGAATACTGAATACTTCCTTCTGTTTTCTCAATCTCGAAAAATTCAAGAGATGATTCCTTCGAGACTGGGGTTCTCGCAAATATTTCAATCACTTCCGAATCGGCATTCAGAGATCGACTCTTACAGAAATCCTCAAACGATCCGTCATTACGAAAATATTTAACTAGGTCTGTGATGGTCATATTTTTTTGCCCAACGTAAAGCTCACCCGCCACGATGAAATGGTTGATGAACGGATTAATAGATTTCCTTTTGAGGGATAGAAACAAAACCTGGCCAGTCAGCTACTAGTGGTCGGGTGCAGCGACTTGTTCGGCCAATTATAATCATATACATTAAATCGGTAGGACTAAAACCTCTCACAAAAAAATGATCCGATTAAAATAATGTAAATCAGAGGACCGTATAAAAAATTCAAGACTAATATCCAACGCGGTACACATCTATTAGAAGGTCTAAGTAGTCTCACACAATAAACGAAGGATGCAATTAAGCACACCCAAAGCAGCAAATACATGGCTATACCTACGGCAAAAGGGATAGTAATTGATTTTAGGAATAGTGGCCTTTGAAATATCAAGTAACAGCCATAGCCAACGGGCGTGGGCCACAGATACACAGCATGCTGGCGTATAGTAGTTTGGAGTTTATCGAACATTGTTTATCTGCCGAACGTAAAGCACACCGGCAGCGATGTACCAGATGTGCAAAGTTTATAAGTTTTAATTCTGTAAACCGGCTGAAAAACCAGACTCGTCAGCTACTAGCTGTCGGGTGCTGCGACTTGTTCTGCTTGTTGTTTAACA
>NZ_JACBAZ010000046.1 GCF_013391475.1 Oceaniferula marina
GCTTTACGTTCGGCAATAAAATAAAAAATGAGCTGTGAAAATATTAACCCATTTTATTCGCAAATTAATGTTGCACGATTAATGCGACACAACATCTCGTTAAGGTTTTTAGGAGTGTTGTTAACGTGGAATTTGATTTTATTCGTGTTATGGCTAATAATGGATTGGGGTGTATCATGGTTCCTTATACTCACCCCTTTATCTATTGCTTGTTCTTTCTTGTGTATGTGGTCGAACTTGGCAGCCATGGAAACGGTTCGATTTTGGTCGGCGTTAATTGTACTTGACGATGATGGGGTGTTGTCAGCGCGATGGGGAATGATCATGCACCGTTGGAGGGAAAATCAGTGGTATTACGATACTCGCAAATCAGAACGAGTTATAGTTGTGAAGTGGCCTTGGTGTCTGTTTGCGACTTACACAGTCTTTCCCTTGCCTTATGAAGAATAGTGGCCGAACAAGTCGCAGCACCCGACCGCTAGTAGCTGAGTGGCCAGGTTTTTTGGCTGGTTTACAGGATTGAAAGTTATAAATTTGGGCAGCTGGCACATCGCGGCCGGTGTGCTTTACGTTATGCGAAAAAATAGGCAGATCATTCAAATGGTTGACTATTCCGAATCGGCTCGCAGGATGAAACCATAAGTTTGTTCACTCAGTGCATTCAACGGTTATTCTCGCAAGGCGGAATGAATGCTTGATCGAGATTCGCTGAAATCTGTATTCCTAATCACTCTTGAAAGTAACCAGAAAGACGGAGGAAACTAATTGCATAACAAGTCGCTGCACCCGACCACTAGTAGCAGCCGTGCCAGGTTTTGTTTCTATTCCTCAAAAGGAAATCTATTAATCCGTTCATCTGCCATTTCATCGTGGCGGGTGAGCTTTACGTTCGCTAAAAAATATGAAAACAAAACTACTCATCATCCTTCTTTCGTGCACTGTAATTAATGCACATGAAAAAAGCATTGAGCTTCTTGAACAAAAAGTAACAGAGGCAGCAAAAGTTAAGGATATTCAAGCTATATCAAAGGTGTATGACTGGACTAATGTTCACTTTGTCATCAAAGATCAAGAAATGCTGCGATGGCGAAGCGGTATAAATGATTTTAAGGACTACATATTCAAAGAGGTTAAATGGGTTCCAATTGAAGAGTTCTCTGAGACAGAGCGCAAGAATATGCTTACACCTGTTGAAATACATGGGCGAGTATATAAATGGAACTATGAGCCAGTAGGGCGGTTTGATGTTACATGGAATAAGCCAAACAAAGAAAACCACACATATGGCGGTTCGATACTTGTTGGAAAAAATGAGAAAGGTCGCTTTGTCGGAATATCTAATATGGTAGTCAAAGCTGACAAGAAATAATCTAAGCGAACAAGTCGTTGCACCCGACCGTTAGTAGCTGCCGTGTCAGCTTTTTGTAGGGTTCTAATGAATTAAAATTTTAATCCGTTTATCCACCATTTCATCACGGCGGGTGAACTTTACGTTGGGCAAATAAAACAAATGATTACACAGGCATACATCGAAGAGAGTGGTAATGGTAAACTTCGCCATGAATCAGCTCTCGTTGCAGAAGAGATGAAAGCTCGAGGTATTCCTTATAAGACCTTCAC
>NZ_JACBAZ010000047.1 GCF_013391475.1 Oceaniferula marina
TCACAGCACACGACAAAAAATAATGTTAGTTTTTTAATATAAGGTATTGACACAGAAAGAGGTGCCGCAAAATAGGGGTGACCTTTTTCAAAAACATCCAAAGTACGCTTGCTGATGGTCTTAGCTGGAATAAAGCTCGTCTCGACTGCATGACTTCTCTCGTTCAAGGAATCCTACATACCCGAAACGTCAATTTAGCTCGTATCGCCGCCAGCGATAAGATTGATGACGGCTCAGAGGCTACGGAATCCAGCAAATACCGACGGTTTCAGAGGTTCTTTTCAGATTTTGAAATGCCTCTCGAAGATTTATCGCGTCTGATCAGGAGCAAAATACCGAAACCACCCGAGGGTTATACCCTGAGTATGGACCGCACAAATTGGAAGTTCGGCAAAAAGCACATTAATGTTCTAACAATTGGAATCAACGTGGGATCGGTTTGTATCCCTTTGGTGTGGAAGGTTCTTCCGCAGTCCACAAAGAACGGCAACTCGAATACCAAGCATCGTAAATGGTTGATCAACCGGGTTTTGCAAATTCTGCCAGCTCAGGAAATTCGCGTCTTGTTGATGGATCGCGAGTTCTGTGGTGATGAATGGTTGAAATGGCTGGATGACCACGGCATTGGTTTTGTTCTTCGCATTCGCAAGAATACGATTGTGGGAGGTCGAGCTGCGCATGAGTATAAACGTAAGCCCGAAGATAAGTTGGAAGTTTGGGGTATGCCCCTATACTTCGGAGGTAAAGTTGAAAAGGGTAAGCGCATTTATGTGGTAAGCAACCGCTTCAAAGGTAAGGAAGCGCTGGAAACATACCGTAGGCGCTGGGGCATAGAGCAGTTATTCAGTCATCTCAAGAAGCGAGGCTTCAACCTCGAAGACACCCACTTGACGGACAAGAAAAAGGTGGAGCGGATGATGGGATTGGTTTCGGTGAGCTTTCTTTTGAGTTATGGTTGGGGGCTACACCTTAGAGCGTATGAAAAACAAACGGCTTACTATCGCCGCAAAAGCCACTACAATTACGGTTTGGGGCGCTTGACCACGATGGTAACTGCACCACAAAAGCATGAAGCTCTGATAGATGAATTCTTCAGGTGGCTAAAAAGCGACGAGCTTATTCAAGCTACCTGAATTTTTGTCGTGTAATGTG
>NZ_JACBAZ010000048.1 GCF_013391475.1 Oceaniferula marina
CCTTGGCAACTCGGGCTTTGAACTCTGCGGTAAGATGTCTTCTCTTTCGTTTCATTGGTCTTATTTCGGGTTAATTGCCCCGATCAGGCCAGCGAATTAATCAATAAACTACTGGCTCCGTTTTGCGGGACCACTTCAATCTGATTCTGTAGGACACATAAAGACAGCTGTATAATCATGAGATGCTCCCAAACCTTCAGACTCCTCGAAACGAGTAGTTCCACTGGGAGAACCTGCTAGAAGATCTTTGTTTATGGGATCGAAATCAATATTTGAAATCGTAGGAGTCTTACTCTTGCAACCAGAGAAAGATAGTAGCGCGACTATGCTCAATGTGTGATATATTTTCATTTTTTATCGAACGTAAAGTTCACCCGCAGCGATCAAAGCGCAGATAAACGGTTAATGTTTCAATTTTGATTAACAGACTTCAAATCTGGCACGGTAGCTACTAGCTGTCGGGTGCAACGACTTGTTGGGCTTGTTTTCTGACATTGCCTTTCTTCCATTCCATCTTAAATTCAGGACAACCTGTATGGCTACAAGTATTCTCGCCTGTCACAACAAACCCGTGAGACTGATAAAATCGTTTAGCTAGCTCATTATCTTTGTATACACACAATGAGATTTTTGAATGCTCTTGTTGTATATGGCGCATAAGACTAGCTCCTATTCCAATACCTTGGTTCTTTGGATCAACAAAAAAGGCATCAATAAACCCTTCAGTATCGACTACAAATCCGACTGTTTCAGCATCAATAACAAAAACATAGCCATGAGATTTGGGGAGAAGTTCATTAACCATGACATCATAGTTTGAACGCCAAAATTCTGCTGAAATAAAATCATGTGCAATGATACTGCTCTCAAGCCATATATCGGCAATACGGGTGATGTCTTTGGGCTGTATCTTGCGAATCATATTTTTTTGCCCAACGTAAAGTTCACCGGCGTAGAGTGACGGTATCCTTCACTGTGTTGTTAATGGTTAAAGCCAACTTAAAATTTTTGGCTGCGCAGCTACTCTACGTCGGGTGCAACGTCTTGTTAGCTTTATTTTTATTGTAGCGCAGA
>NZ_JACBAZ010000049.1 GCF_013391475.1 Oceaniferula marina
GGCACACGAATTCGGGTGTCACGTTCCATAAGTTGTGAGCAAGAAAGGTTGATTCCGAGTCGCACTTGAAAGGAACCAGAAAAGCGGGGGAAACTAATCGGCAGAACAAGTCGCAGCACCCGACAGCTAGTAGCTGTCGAATTTGCGACAGGTAACCTTTTTACGTCATCGTATCTTTAATTCGCATATCGACGCCTGATCGCTGCCGGTGTGCTTTACGTTAGGCTAAATATGGACATCGATACAATATTTGAAGAGTGGACTTTGGGTGATCAACAAACTAGTGAGTTGCAACCACTCTGTGATGCCAAGTTACGAGATGCATTGTATTGCCTCATTCCTAATAACCCTTCTCCTATACATAGAAAGTTGATACTAGAACTCCTGTCCGAGGAGGTTATTTACAGACGAGGTCTCTGGGAGAGAACGATTAATAACGATGACTACTATGAGAATATTTATCTCTGTGTCTTTCTGCTAACTCGTCTTGAGAAGGTTGAAGACGTATTTCATATTTGGC
The DNA here is from genome assembly GCF_013391475.1 of Oceaniferula marina. Lineage (NCBI taxonomy): Bacteria > Pseudomonadati > Verrucomicrobiota > Verrucomicrobiia > Verrucomicrobiales > Verrucomicrobiaceae > Oceaniferula > Oceaniferula marina. The sequence goes on from NZ_JACBAZ010000049.1 coordinate 521, forward strand.
AAGTTAAGCATCTTAATATGGATGTTGGCTCTATTATTGATGTCTATTTCTTGGTTGGCGGAGGGATTGATGCGACGTTAGCTTATTTGACAGCTGATAAATCAGAGGTGGCAGATAAGATAATTCAATATATTCTAGATGCCAGTATTACGCAGGCTGACGTTGAAGGTTGGATAGATGGTCAAATTGAGTATCACGATAGGATCAGTGCCTAACAAGTCGTTGCACCCGATGGCTAGTAGCTGATTTGCCAAGTTTTTCGACCACGAATCAGAATTGAAACTTTAACCGTTTATCCACGCTTTCATCGCCACGGGTGAACTTTACGTTAGCCAAAAAATGAAAAAGCACTTTTCTAGAATTCGCAACCTTATGCGGATAGCTGCCATTTTTAGCCCGCTGTGTGCACTAGGAGCGTTTCTATGTTTTGCTAATGGGTTCTTTTTAGTTGCAGTGCCACTTGCTGGCATAGCTTTACTATTAGTCGCAGCTTTCCCTATTAAGCGCCTATCATATTATGGGAGTGCTTATGGGGCTGCAGAACCTAGCGATAAGTTGCGAGATTGTATTAGAATGGCTATCTTTATACTCGTGACGCTATGGGGTGTAAGCTTACCCGCATATAGTGTATTTATGGAGGGGGTTTACTCTGATCATTCATTGTGGGATTGGCGTATTATTTTAGCCGCTTTTATATGGAGCGGTCATATGATTTATTCAAATCTCCGTGTTGTAAGTTCATCTTCCGACGATAAGATTTTGGCTTTCTACGACTATGATCGACAGAAAAATTAGCT
>NZ_JACBAZ010000050.1 GCF_013391475.1 Oceaniferula marina
CCAATAGTGTTCGGCATGCATAGTGCTGGTTACAATGTGGCTGAAAGTCAGTTTGCTCATAAATAACACACGGAGTGTCTAAGTTATAATTTATAAGGAGCCCTTGATATCCGGGCACGACAATGGCCGCGAGGGATTCCCCCGCGTATATCCGTCATTATTTTTACGGTTTTGTTTGGCCGATGGCCCGTGCCAGCTCGTCCGCGTCGATCATGCCAGTTTGATGCCAGCGCAAGGCTTCCATTGTCCGTTTGTTGGGAAGTTTCCCCATACGTCTGGAAAGTAACAGTGCTGCAATCAATGCGCAGTATAATTGTATGCCCACGCCTTCGGCACTCTCCGCAAACCAATGCCACTGCTTCGGCTTGCCGAAAATACACTTCAACCAGCGAAAAAATAATTCAATCTCCCAGCGTCGGTGATAGATGTCGGCCAAAAGACCCGCAGCCAAGTTATTCGAGTCGGTTTGGTTGCTCACCAGCAGAATGGGTTCATCAAGTTCTGGTTTCTCAATGCGGACCACCCTCACTGATTTGAGATGCCAGCATTTGCGGGCCCCGAGTCTGACAATCCGGTCGGATACAACACCAGCCTTAAGGTCGTCATCCGTCAGAGGCAGGTCATGCTCCACCTTGATGGAGGCGGTTTCATACAAACGCATCAAATAGCTGCACCCAGCATCGTTGAGACGCTCGAGGAATTTGTAATCACGACCGTAATAGCGGTCCCCGACATAGAACTCACCCGGTTGGATCATCTTCTCCAAAGCCTTGCGTTCGCAGGTTTTGGCGGGACTGATGAGTGCACCCGAGGGCTTTTCATCAAGCAAACTGAACTTGATATGCAGGCGAAGTGCCGATTGTTTTGTTCCGTAATGGGTGCGCCAGTGAGCCCATGCCATGCGGGGCAGGGCCGAAAAGACGGAACTGTCGACCAGCCGTAACGATTTGAGCAGACCTGGCGGGATGCCTGCTTTTTTGACGGAATTGCCGATGTTTTCAGCCGCAAGTTTTCTGAAAAGTTCTTCGAGTCGCTCGAAGCCAAAGACGGACTGCGCTTCTGAAAAACTCCCCAGGCTCATGGAGCGGCGACAGACCATGTCCTGGACTTTTTTGAAACGGCTGCATGCGCAGAGCCCCCTCATGGAATCGATAACCGGGTTGAACTGGGCGAACAGAAAAGAGCAAAGGTAGTCCTCTTCAAGAAGCTCACGCTTTGGCCCACCCTTTTTTGTCTGAAGAGGGAAGGACGGTGCTGTCTCATTGAGCAGAGTGCGGAACTCCTGAAGCAACTTCCAGCTCTGGAGTTGATTCTGACTAATATCAGGCTTGGCTTTCCTTCCCGGTTCCACGCGAAGGATTAAAGCAAAATATGTTAAAATGTACAAGTGACACTTTTGTCACATACCGCCATCAGAGCATGCCGAACACTATTGG
>NZ_JACBAZ010000051.1 GCF_013391475.1 Oceaniferula marina
CGTCTCATCCACCAAACCTCCAACCGTGATCCATCTCTCCTGTGGATATTCGTCTCTCGGGTTGCACATGATATTTTTTTGCAGAACGTAAAGCACACCGGCAGCGATCAGGCGTCGATATGCAAATTAAAGATACAATGTCGTAAAAGGGTTACCTGTCGCAAACTCGACAGCTACTAGCTGTCGGGTGCTGCGACTTGTTCTGCCGATTTTTTAAGAGGTGTTAACCTAATCTCCTCTTTATTATCCCAAGGGTCGTCAGGGGTGAGGTCAACTCTGTAATATTCTTGAGGTTCAACTTCAATCTTACCATTAGCAGACTTGTTCAAATCAAGATGAACCGTGACTAATCGATCAACTCCCTCGGCATAAACATCATTATGCTCAATTATATATGACATCTTTGGAACATTTTTAATGGTGTATCGAATAGTATAAGTTTTGAGGCTATCAAATGGTCCACCAGCATCATATATTTCATGCACCCATATTTTTATCGAACCTCCATTAACTTTAACTTTTCCAGTAACACCTTTAGCGGCGGCATTCATAGCTATCCCCCTAAAGGTCAAAATCAATTCATTCTCCTTAGTATACGAATATTCGACATTAACAGTTTTCGGAGGATTAACATTATCGCTATCTATGATCGCCCCAATAGATGGAGGCGCAGCAAAACAAGCCCCCGCAGTGATTATCAATATCGCAATAATGAGATTATTCATTTTTTTGCAGAACGTAAAGCACACCGGCAGCGATCAGGCGCCGACATACGAATTAAAGATACAATGTCGTAAAATGGTTACCCGTCGCAAACTCGACAGCTACTAGCTGTCGGGTGCTGCGACTTGTTCGACCAGATTTTCTCCGCGCTG
>NZ_JACBAZ010000052.1 GCF_013391475.1 Oceaniferula marina
TCTGTATTCCGAGTCATTCGTAAAAGCATCAGGAAAGACGGAGGAAACTAATTGCATAACAAGTCGCTGCACTCGACCACTAGTAGCCGCCGTGCCAGGTTTTGTTTCTGTTCCTCAAAAGGAAATCTATTAATTCGTTCATCTACCATTTCATCGTGGCGGGTGAGCTTTACGTTCTGCAAAAAATGAAAATATATCGCATACTACTATCAATATTCACATGTATTTTATTAGCGCCGTTTTTTGTTAATATCTTTGGATCTAATATAGTTTATCAATCTTTCATTGGTGTGAGTTCGGTAATGGTCGAAGCCCAAAATGGTTTGTGCCGTATTTCATATCATGGTGGTTACACCTCTTATTCAATGAATGACGACGAGGGTACATCTACAGGTGTTGTAGTGATTAATAATGATAGCACTATTTTTGAGGGAGAAGAAAGTGGGTTATATCTTGTCAATAGATCCGAATCCATGACACCCTTTGTAATTCGTTCATTTAAAGATGAACGAGGAAGTAATTTTGAATTTCCCTGGTTGTTCTTACTAGTTATACCTTTAGCCTTATTCTTAGCTCCATCTGTTTTTGCTAGGCTTTTCTTATATTTCTAGAGCTATTCAAATAAAAAGCAGAACAAGTCGTTGCACCCGACCGTTAGTAGCTGAGGTGCCAGATTTTACTTCTGTTTCTCAAGATTGAAATTTTAACCCGTTTATCCACCATTACATCACGGCGGGTGAACTTTACGTTATGCGAAAAAATAGGCAGATCATTCAAATGGTTGACTATTCCGAATCGGCTCGAAGGATGAAACCATAAGTTTGTTCACTCAGTGGATTCAACGGTTATTCTCGCAAGGCGGAATGAATGCT
>NZ_JACBAZ010000053.1 GCF_013391475.1 Oceaniferula marina
GAATTCGTGTGCCTTACAAGGAAAGCCGATGAATAACCTGAGTAATCAAACTTATGGTTTCATCCTTCGAGCCGATTCAGAATTATCAACCTTTCTGGAAGTGCTGAGTTTTTTTGCAGAACGTAAAGCACACCGGCAGCGATGTACCAGATGCGCAAGTTTATAAGTTTCAATCTCTATTCCAAAGTGGCCAAATCCTGGCCCGACAGCTACTAGCTGTCGGGTGCTGCGACTTGTTGGGCTTGTTATTTTTCAAACGGATACTTCGGAGCTACAGTTGCACCACAAGTCTGACATGATAATGCTCCCACTGTAACTGCCCCACCACACTTAGGGCATCTCAATGGTGATGCTTTGATCTTACCATCTTCTGCCCCATCACGCTTGTCTATATCACGAATCTTTCTTCTCAGGTCTTCATCAGTGATTCCTGTGCGATCTCTCAATAGTTCATACAAAGCCTGATTGACGAGAGCCATCTTGTCCACCTGTCTTTGCAAGTCGGCTAAATCACCTCCCGATCGTCTTATATCACTTTCAATAGAATCATTCCTTCGCTGATTCTCGTTAATTCTCATTTCCTGTAGTATATTCCACATATCAGTTCATGTATTATTTTGCCCAACGTAAAGCACACCGGCAGCGATCAGGCGCCGATATGCGAATTATAGATACAATGACGTAAAATGGATTGCCGTCGCAAACTCGACAGCTACTAGCTGTCGGGTGCTGCGACTTGTTCGGTTTGATTTTCTATCCTCAGAATTTAGGGTTATTCAAANTGCCATTAGCAAGAGCATCACGAGGTTCGCAATATTTTTTTGCATAACGTAAAGCACACCGGCAGCGATCAGGCGCCGATATGCGAATTATAGATACAATGACGTAAAATGGATTGCCGTCGCAAACTCGACAGCTACTAGCTGTCGGGTGCTGCGACTTGTTCGGTTTGATTTTCTATCCTCAGAATTTAGGGTTATTCAAAGTCACTTGAACTAAAACGAACAGAAAAACCACCAATAGAAAAAGGTCAAACTTCCATTTATGCTCAGCAAAAAGAGATCTGACACCAAAATAGAAAGGCAACCACACGAATGCGACTACTACAGCTGCCATTGGCGCATTCTCAGGGCTATTGCCACGTCCCTTATAATCGCGACAAATATAGTATGATATAACACCGGGCAAGATCAGTAAAACCATCACGGTCAATAGATTCGAAAGCTCTTTTAGTTCGCCTCTGAACTTCGACTTAGCCATATCATTTTTTTACCGAACGTAAAGTTCACCGGCCGCGATGTAAGCGTCGATAAATGGTTAAAGTTTCAATTATTAAGAACAGTAGTAAAACCTGGCCCGGAAGCTACTAGCGGTCGGGTGCAACGACTTGTTATGCTATTATTTTTGAGGCTTTATCTTCCGCGCTATCGCAGAACGCTCATTGTAGTCGAGACCTGTAAAACCAGATATCTGAAATGACGTCCCAATATTATGTCGAATTGTTGCAGTATGAATTACCTTCCCTTCTAAAATGACAGCCAAACGATCTACACCATGATTCATCTTTTTGGTGGCTTGGAGCATCCTCTCACCACCAGCATTTGTTAAACGAATAAATATACCACCATCAGGGTGCATCTGAGCATACGCCTCTTTAACATCCTTCGAACTCACAATTGCGAGCTTCTCAACGAATATTTTCTCTTCATTCCCCGCATCCTTAGCAATCATCTCAACACTCCCCTTAGTTCCCTTATCGAGAATACGAGAAACACGAAAGGAATCTCCCAAACAAGTGAGGCATGATGCCATTAGCAAGAGCATCACGAGGTTCGCAATATTTTTTTGCATAACGTAAAGCACACCGGCAGCGATCAGGCGCCGATATGCGAATTATAGATACAATGACGTAAAATGGATTGCCGTCGCAAACTCGACAGCTACTAGCTGTCGGGTGCTGCGACTTGTTCGGTTTGATTTTCTATCCTCAG
>NZ_JACBAZ010000054.1 GCF_013391475.1 Oceaniferula marina
GATGCTGAAGAATAACTGGGCTAACAAGTCGTTGCACCCGACGGCTAGTAGCTGCCGTGTCAGGTTTTGCCACTGTCCTTGAGTATTGAAACTTTAATCATTTCATCTACGGTTTCATCGCCGCGGGTGAACTTTACGTTGGGCAAAATATTATGAAGCGACGATACAAGCTGTTCATAGTCATAGCCGTTCTATTTGTGTTTTTACATCTCCCTGTGATGACCGAATTTCGTGTCCAGAAGGCAAAGTGGGATTTGAACAATAGTTCTTCGTTACCTGAGTTAATAGATATTTACGGCAAGCCCACTAAGATTTTGTATCCAGAAGTTGAGAGTATTCCACTTAACGGAGATGCACTTAAATTGGCTGAAGATGAAGAAATGTGGCTTTATCAGAATGAGGGTATTCCATACTGGATTTTCGGTGTGGTTACTGATGACGGTTTAACCATTAAACGCCATTTTGTAGATAGGCTTTGGTAATATCCAAACAAGCCCAACAAGTCGCAGCACCCGACCACTAGCAGCTAACTGGCCAGGTTTTTCGGCTGGTTTACACGATTGAAACTTATAAATTAGTGCATCTGGTTCATCGTGGCCGGTGTCCTTTACGTTCTGCAAAAAAATAAGCCATGCAACAACGCCCGCTCAAAATCATTCTTTATCTGCTTCTCGGATTAACTTTATTTATCTCGATATCTAAATTTTTCCGTGAGGATACTAGTTATCAAAAAGATGCGCAGATGCTGAAAAATCGCTTATCTGAACTAAAAGTTGATCTGCAAAAAAAAGATAAGAAGTC
>NZ_JACBAZ010000055.1 GCF_013391475.1 Oceaniferula marina
GGAGGAAACTAATTGCATAACAAGTCGCTGCACCCGACCACTAGTAGCCGCCGTGCCAGGTTTTGTTTCTGTTCCTCAAAAGGAAATCTATTAATTCGTTCATCTACCATTTCATCGTGGCGGGTGAGCTTTACGTTCGGCAAAAAAATATCTGAAATGAACACTCCTTCTGTTTCACATATGCAGAAAGCTGCAGAGATCCTCATAAGTAAAGGGGTTGATGAAAGAATCGTGAAGCCTCCCATTTGTCGGGCCTTATGGTTATGTGGGGTTGCGGTTCGTCCGTATATTTATATTCAGCACTTTAAGTCTGCTACATGTTACTTTCTGGCCATGAGCATTACTTGGGGTGGCATAATGAGGTTAACTAGTTGGCCGTCGTGGACATTCAGTAATATTATGGCATCTATTGGTTTTGGCTTATTTATGACTTTATTCAACAGATGGTTCTACCACAGATCTATTAAGAAAGTAGATCTTCCAGATTGGGCTGATTTGATGATCGAAGTTCAGAAATCAGAACAAGCCGAACAAGTCGTTGCACCCGACAGCTAGTAGCTACCGTGCCAGATTTGAAAACTGTTCTTTAAGAATTGAAACATTAATCGTTTATCTGAGCTTTGATCGCTGCGGGTGAACTTTACGTTCGACAAAAAATTGAACCTTTTAGATCCATCTAAGGCTAGATCTGGCGTCTCAAGGCTGTTTCATATCGTATTCTGAGCGTCATTATTGCAGTGGCGCTTTTTTGTGCCTGGATTAACGATGGTTTTCCCCT
>NZ_JACBAZ010000056.1 GCF_013391475.1 Oceaniferula marina
GCAACTTCAAATACACCTATGACATGTTCTCCTGCGTTCGTTGATACAGGGGCTTTCTTGCAACTGGAAAACACGAAAATGGCCAACGCCGCTAAAGATACAGCTCTCATATTTATTTGCCGAACGTAAAGCACACCGGCAGCGATCAGGCGCCGATATACGAATTAAAGATACAATGTCGTCAAAAGGTTACCTGTCGCAAACTCAACAGCTACTAGCTGTCGGGTGCTGCGACTTGTTCTGCCGATTAGTTTCCCTCGCTTTTCTCGTTCCTTTCAAGAGCGACTCCGAATCCATATTTCTTGCTCACAACTTATGGAACGTGACACCCGAATTCGTTTGCCTTGCAAAGAAAGCCGATGATTTCACTGAGTGAACAAACTTATGGTTTCATCCTTCGAGCCGATTCGGAATTATCAACCTTTCTGGAAGTGCTTAGTTTTTTTTGCAGAACGTAAAGCACACCGGCCGCGATGTGCCAGATGCGCAAAGATTAAAGTTTCAATTATGAAAAACAGGCGAAAAACCTGGCTTGTCAGCTACTAGCGGTCGGGTGCTGCGACTTGTTATGCAATTTGGTTTCCTCCATCTTTCCTGATGCTTTTACGAATGACTCGGAATACAGATTT
>NZ_JACBAZ010000057.1 GCF_013391475.1 Oceaniferula marina
CATTGTATCTTTAATTTGCATATCGACGCCTGATCGCTGCCGGTGTGCTTTACGTTCTGCAAAAAAATATCATGTGCAACCCGAGAGACGAATATCCACAGGAGAGATGGATCACGGTTGGAGGTTTGGTGGATGAGACGGCAGCCTCTCTAAGAATTGTCGGAGATGACCTTGTCCCAGATGAGATTACTGACATTTTGGGATTTCCTCCTACTATTGGTCGAAAGAAGGGTGACAAGAGACAGGGGAAGAATACCAAAAAGATTTACACTGCACCAACAGGTATATGGAATCTTTCGTCGCCTAGAGGTAGCGGTGATCTTGAATCCCACATAAGATGGTTATTCGAGGTTATCCCTTCGGATGTCGAGATATGGAAGTCGTTAGCTTGCAGGTTCGAGTTAGATTTATTTTGTGGTCTGTTTCTAGACGATTGGAACCGTAGTGTGCTACTGGATTCACCTACTCTGCTGTTCTTGGGTGAGAGGGGTATAGATCTTACATTTGATATTTATTCGCCATGCACCGAAGACGAATAAACTGGCAGAACAAGTCGTTGCACCCGACGGCTAGTAGCTACCTAGCCAGATTTTGCTACTGTTCTTGAAGCATTGAAA
>NZ_JACBAZ010000058.1 GCF_013391475.1 Oceaniferula marina
ATTACAGCCACTTCTTCGGGCACCCTTACGCCCAGATCCTCAAGCTTTTGCAATAGAGTGACCGCCAAATAATCATTTTGAATCATCAAGGCCAACGGTCTTGGCAAAGCCGACAACTCCTCCTCAATTTTTTCCCAGTGTAGCTCATGAAAATGACGCCCAGCACCAATCACGATCTCTTTTAGGCCAGCCATCCGTTCTGTATCATTATACCCTTCCCAATAGCCTACATAACCAATATCGCGAAACCCCTGTGAGAGTAAATGCTCCCCAGCCATTCGACCAATCAAGACATTATCATGAAACACACGAGGGGCTCCGAAACGGTTAGGTCGATAACTCAAATCAACCGTAGGAACGCCACAAGACTCTATTTTTTTATCAACATCCTCGCGCCGCGCCAAATAGGAAATAATACCGTCCCCTTGCCAATTCTCCGGCACCTGACCGGAAATAGCCATCGAGGAATCTAAGATCCATCTATGCTCCGCAGCATACTTCGCAATACCACGGTGAATACGATACACATAGTAGCCAGGAAGAAAGGCCACTCGACGACGCTGAAGAACAGATGGCATAATTAATCAACTAGTCAGAG
>NZ_JACBAZ010000059.1 GCF_013391475.1 Oceaniferula marina
CGGAGGAAACCAAGTTGCATAACAAGTCGCTGCACCCGACCACTAGTAGCTGACTGGCCAGGTTTTATTTCTGTTTCTCAAAAGGAAACCTATTAATCAGTTCATCTGCCATTTCATCGTGGCGGGTGAGCTTTACGTTATGCGAAAAAATAGGCAGCTCATTCGAATGGTTGACTATTCCGAATCGGCTCAAAGGATGAAACCATAAGTTTGTTCACTCAGTGGATTCAACGGTTATTCTCGCAAGGCGGAATGAATGCTTGATCGAGATTTGCTGAAATCTGTATTCCGAATCACTCGTAAAAGCATCAAGAAAGACGGAGGAAACCAAGTTGCATAACAAGTCGCTGCACCCGACCACGAGTAGCTGACTGGCCAGATTTTGTTTCTATTCCTCAAAAGGAAACCTATTAATCAGTTCATCTGCCATTTCATCGTGGCGGGTGAGCTTTACGTTCGGCAATAAAATAAAAAATGAGCTGTGAAAATATTAACCCATTTTATTCGCAAATTAATGTTGCACGATTAATGCGACACAACATCTCGTTAAGGTTTTTAGGAGTGTTGTTAACGTGGAATTTGATTTT
>NZ_JACBAZ010000060.1 GCF_013391475.1 Oceaniferula marina
ATTGCTGGCAAATCGAAGTGTGCATTTGAACCAAAAAACAAACCAAAAGAACCCAATAGGATAAAGGCTGCACCTACGGGAATGCTTACCACAGCACAAATTTTATCAAACGGTGTCATATTTTTTTAGCTAACGTAAAGTTCACCCGCAGCGATGAAAGCGCAGATAAACGGTTAATGTTTCAATTCTTGGGAACAGCAGCAAAACCTGACACAGTAGCTACTAGCTGTCGGGTGCAACGACTTGTTGGGCTTGTTGTTTTTAAGCCTCCCATGGGAATCTACGACGAGGTTGGGCTATCCCAAATGGAATACCATTCCTCCTTCGCAAATACCATGTGGCGAAATTAATGAACGGAATTTGGTATAAGCGCTTTAGCCTCATTGATGATTTATCAGTATCCCAAATGCCGTATGTGACTCTCAAAGCTATAATCAGCGATCCTAGAATTATAATCATAGCTGCTATTACCGCCAAACTGTCGACAACCCCTTGAATCTCCATCTTATGTGCATCTGACAACTTCAGTTTGATCATAAGATACACAGATCCGATATAGCTCAAAATAACGGCCATATCGCAGCAATATGTGGTCCAGCGCTTCATTTTTTTGCCCAACGTAAAGTTCACCGGCAGCGATGTACCAGATGAAAAAAGATTAAAGGTTCAATTCTCATTAACGGCTGAAAAATTTGGCCCGGTAGCTACTAGCTGTCGGGTGCAACGCCTTGTTCGGCCAGTTTTGTGATTTCAATGAATTTGCCGATTCGGAATAATCAACCCAAGCCATCGTTAGCGATTCGGAACTCATTTGTCTGGCGGATTCTTTCGAGGACGGAACTGGGAAAGTCAATTTCCGATGAAACAATCACCGACGTTCCAATTCTGAAACAGATCAAGCCAAAGTATTTTGAACGCGCTGCCTATTTTTTGCCGAACGTAAAGCACACCGGCAGCGATCAGGCGCCGACATACGAATTATAGATACAGTGTCGTAAAATGGTTACCTGTCGCAAACTCGACAGCTACTAGCTGTCGGGTGCTGCGACTTGTTCGACCAGATTTTCTCCGCGCCGCCAATCCATTCTAGTGGCATTAAACAGGACGACCTCAACTTAACTCGCTTACAATGAAAAGACTACAAACCTAAAACGGCCAATGCTTAAGGCTTGAAACGCTGCCGCCACTGGTCAATTCACTCAGAATGAATGAAAACCACGCCATCTCGTCATCTGCTAGACGGCATGAAAACCGAAATTCTTGGATCAAACCATTATAAAATCACTAAACTTTACTACCAGTTCAGGGGAAAACCTTCGTTAATCCAGGCACAAAAAAGCGCCACTGGAATAATGACGCTTAGAATACCACATGAAACAGCCTTGAGCCGCCAGATCTAGCCTTAGATGGATCTAAAAGGTTCAATTTTTTGTCGAACGTAAAGCACACCGGCAGCGATCATGCGCCGATATACGAATTAAAGATACAATGACGTAAAAGGGTTACCTGTCGCAAACTCGACAGCTACTAGCTGTCGGGTGCTGCGACTTGTTAGCCCAAGCTAATTTTTCTGTCGATCATAGTCGTAGAAAGCCAAAATCTTATCGTCGGAAGATGAACTTACAACACGGAGATTTGAATAAATCATATGACCGCTCCATATAAAAGCGGCTAAAATAATACGCCAATCCCACAATGA
>NZ_JACBAZ010000061.1 GCF_013391475.1 Oceaniferula marina
CTCTGGAGTTGATTCTGACTAATATCAGGCTTGGCTTTCCTTCCCGGTTCCACGCGAAGGATTAAAGCAAAATATGTTAAAATGTACAAGTGACACTTTTGTCACATACCGCCATCAGAGCATGCCGAACACTATTGGTTTCAATCCTGTAAACCAGACTAAAAAATCTGGCTAGTCAGCTACTAACGGTCGGGTGCTGCGACTTGTTGGGTTTGTTGTTTTCTTTGAAGGAGCCAAGGTCTTCAGCTCATTAACGTCTCCCGACCGTAGCATCTTTCGAGCCGTTGTGTGCGATTGGGAACTTATCTTTCGAGCCATCGTGTGATCAACGAATTCATCGTGAGCATTTTACGAGCCGAAGCGAACACGTCGTGCTGGGGAATTCTGAATGCGGTGCCTATTTTTTTACCCAACGTAAAGTTCACCGGCCGCGATGAAAGCGTCGATGAAACGATTAAAGTTTCAATTCTCTAGAACAGTAGCAAAACCTGGCCAGTCAGCTACTAGCGGTCGGGTGCAACGACTTGTTGGGCTTGTTGATTTTCAGCTTC
>NZ_JACBAZ010000062.1 GCF_013391475.1 Oceaniferula marina
CTATGGAGAGATCCGCGTCGTGTAATCGTTGAAGCTCGTAGCGAATCTGAACCTCGGTTTGCCATTATCGCGCAATTAAGGGGGAAGGTTTGGACAGGCATATTCACACCGCGAGGCGATTCCGTTCGTATTATATCAGTAAGGAGATCAAGACATGGTGAAGAACAAGGATACTATCAAAGCTGAAGACCTGGATAAGAAATTTGATGCTGGTGAAGATATTTCTCAGTACTTGAACTGGGACAAGGCCGTGCGTCCTGGCCTTGAGCAGCGTAGGGTTAATGTAGATCTGCCTATTTGGATGATTAATTCGCTTGATGTTGAAGCAAAGCGTGTAGGTGTCACTCGGCAGTCCGTAGTCAAAGTTTGGCTCGCGGAAAGATTAAAAGCAGAACAAGTCGCAGCACCCGACCGTTAGTAGCTGACTGGCCAGGTATTTCTGGCTGTTCTACAGCATTGAAAATTTTAATCGTTCATCTGCCATTACATCACGGCCGGTGTGCTTTACGTTATGCGAAAAAATAGGCAGATCATTCAGATGGTTGACTATTCCGAATCGGCTCGAAAGATGAAACCATAAGTTTGTTCACTCAGTGGATTCAACGGTTATTCTCGCAAGGCGGAATGAATGCTTGATCGAGATTCGCTGAAATCTGTATTCCGAGTCATTCGTAAAAGCATCAGGAAAGACGGAGGAAACTAATTGCATAACAAGTCGCTGCACTCGACCACTAGTAGCCGCCGTGCCAGGTTTTGTTTCTGTTCCTCAAAAGGAGGATCTATTAATTCGTTCATCTACCATTTCATCGTGGCGGGTGAGCTTTACGTTGGGCAATAAAATGGCTGGTGAATGAGCGATTTGGCGCTATAATCAGAACATGAGCACGATTGTTGAATTAGAACGTGAAGTTATGCAGCTACCTGAAGATCAGCGGGTTGCGTTACTTAATCGTGTCCTT
>NZ_JACBAZ010000063.1 GCF_013391475.1 Oceaniferula marina
CTTTACGTTCGGCAATAATAAGAAATCTCTCGGGAGCGATATGCGATACATTCTAAGATTAGCGGTTGTCGGCCTGTGTTGCTTAGTTGCGTCTCAGTGTAGAACGAGTACGAAAACGTCTGAAACCGCTGATGGTTTTGCGCAAGCTCACGAATTTAGAATTCGAGCTGCCGAGTACCATAATAAGAACGGCGATTTTCCTGAGAGGATAGATGAACTGATTTATCCTGGAGATCGCGTAATTAAGCGAGATGATTGGGTTATATTATCTCCATCAGAGGACTATTTGGTTGAATCAAGGAAGACCTTTACTGAGACAGATGTGCCGTTCAAGTTAGCCATTAGTAAAGACTACGAAGTTATAGTGTTGAAGCAGTAGACTCTGCTAAAAATGTGGCCGAACAAGTCGCAGCACCCGACAGCTAGCAGCTGACTGGCCAGGTTTTTCGGCTGGTTTACAGAATTGAAACTTATAATCTTTGCGCAACTGGTACATCGCTGCCGGTGTGCTTTACGTT
>NZ_JACBAZ010000064.1 GCF_013391475.1 Oceaniferula marina
TTCCTTGGCAACTCGGGCTTTGAACTCTGCGGTAAGATGTCTTCTCTTTCGTTTCATTGGTCTTATTTCGGGTTAATTGCCCCGATCAGGCCAGCGAATTAATCAATAAACTACTGGCTCCGTTTTGCGGGACCACTTCACAGCACGTGATTGCTGACTGGTATGATAATTCAGGTGATGTCCCGCACCCTCAATTTAACCTACATAATGTGCTGTATGCGCTGCTCCATCCTCACAGGTCAACAACCGCAAGTATCTATGTCGAGCATTATGGGTCACGCCAGTCTCATGGTGAGGGCCTAATTGTGCTGTATTGCAATGTGGATGATGGATATTTTGTGAGTTTTTCACAGTTTGACGATGGATGGCGGTTCCATAGGATTGAAGCTGAAAATTAACAAGCCCAACAAGTCGCAGCACCCGACAGCTAGTAGCTGTCGAGTTTGCGACAGGTAACCTTTTTACGACATTGTATCTTTAATTTGTATATCGGCGCCTGATCGCTGCCGGTGTGCTTTACGTTCTGCAAAAAAAACTCAGCACTTCCAGAAAGGTTGATAATTCCGAATCGGCTTGAAGGGTGAAACCATAAGTTTGATTACTCAGTGAAATCATCCGCTTTCCTTGCAAGGCACATGAATTCGGGTGTCACGTTCCATAAGTTTGTTCACTCAGTGGAATCATTAGCTTTCTCCGCAAGGCACACGAATTCGGGTGTCACGTTCCATAGGTTGTGATCAAGAAAGATGGGTTCGGA
>NZ_JACBAZ010000065.1 GCF_013391475.1 Oceaniferula marina
ACGAATTCGGGTGTCACGTTCCATAGGTTGTGATCAAGAAAGATGGGTTCGGAGTCGCACTTGAAAGCAACCAGAAAAGCGGGGGAAACTAATCGGCAGAACAAGTCGCAGCACCCGACAGCTAGTAGCTGTCGAGTTTGTGACGGTAACCGTTTTACGTCATTGTATCTTTAATTCGCATATCGACGCATGATCGCTGCCGGTGTGCTTTACGTTATGCGAAAAAATAGGCAGATCATACAAATGGTTGACTATTCCGAATCGGCTCGCAGGATGAAACCATAAGTTTGTTCACTCAGTGGATTCATCGGTTATTCTCGCAAGGCGGAATGAATGCTTGATCGAGATTCGCTGAAATCTGTATTCCGAGTCATTCGTAAAAGCATCAGGAAAGACGGAGGAAACTAATTGCATAACAAGTCGCTGCACTCGACCACTAGTAGCCGCCGTGCCAGGTTTTGTTTCTGTTCCTCAAAAGGAAATCTATTAAT
>NZ_JACBAZ010000066.1 GCF_013391475.1 Oceaniferula marina
TAAACGCCATTAACACGATTGTAAGCTGACATGATGCTCCAGGTTTTGCCTTCCTTCACGGCCATCTCAAAAGGAAGCAGATACATCTCACGTAGGGTGCGCTCGTCCACGTTGGAGCTAGAGAGGTAACGGTGGTTTTCCTGATTGTTGACGGCGAGATGTTTGATGCAGGCTGCTATATCAAGGCTCTGCACACCTTGGATGTAGGCAACCGCTGTTTTTCCAGTCAGATAGGGACCCTCACCAAAGTATTCGAAGTTGCGTCCGCAGAGTGGAGTTCGCATCAGGTTAACACCAGGGCCAAGGATCCAATGGCGCTTTTCGCCAAGCATTTCTTCGGCAAGCAGGCGTCCATATTCGTAGGCTGATTGGGGGTTCCAAGTGCAAGAGAGGTTGATACCCACTGGCAGGGCTGAAGGCTCCGTGTGGCGGGTTATCCCCTGAGGTCCGTCTGCGAGCATGATTTTAGGAATGCCAAGACGTTTCACTTCTCCCGCCTCCATCCAGCTGCGGCCGTAGCAAAGTTCTGCTTTTTCTGTGAGGGTAAGTTCTTTGAGGATGCTTTCTACGCGTTTTTCGAGTGGCTGGTCAGCTTGCTTCCAGATGGGGGTATCTCCTCCTTCTTTACCCAGAGTTGTTGGCGATAATGTCGCACTAAGTGCTAGGGTTGAGGCAATGAGGAGTTTCTTCATAGGTGTTTTTGACGTTGTCATCTCTTGAACTAGAACGCTTATATGGCGAAGGTCTGATGGATACAAA
>NZ_JACBAZ010000067.1 GCF_013391475.1 Oceaniferula marina
AAAGCGGAGACTAAAGCGCGTGTGAAGGCCTTGGAACGATGGGAAAAAATTAAAGAATTGCCCTGTATTGATCGTGTGGGCAAACAACCCAAGTCAGCAGTACGTCCAGGCACCAAATTATTTCCAAATCCAAAATTTATTATTTAAATGAAAACAGCCTTGATCTCAATTTTGTGGTTCTGTTGCGCTTGCTTTGTGCAGGCAGACAATCTTATGAAAAATCTAGAAGCTAGATTAGAGCGTTTTACATACGCAGCCAGTACGGTTGTGGAGGTGTCAGGAAATCAGGATAAACTGCTTTGGTATAAGTATACAGAAAAGCAGAATTATTGGGGGTCATATGAAAAAGCAAAATTTAGAATGTATAC
>NZ_JACBAZ010000068.1 GCF_013391475.1 Oceaniferula marina
CATCGAGGAATCTAAGATCCATCTATGCTCCGCAGCATACTTCGCAATACCACGGTGAATACGATACACATAGTAGCCAGGAAGAAAGGCCACTCGACGACGCTGAAGAACAGATGGCATAATTAATCAACTAGTCAGAGTTGATTTTCAGGAACTCTATCACGAACGTCCAAATAATACAACACTAATGTCAAAACTAGACATTAGAGACAATTTGTATCCATCAGACCTTCGCCATATAAGCGTTCTAGTTCAAGAGATGACAACGTCAAAAACACCTATGAAGAAACTCCTCATTGCCTCAACCCTAGCACTTAGTGCGACATTATCGCCAACAACTCTGGGTAAAGAAG
>NZ_JACBAZ010000069.1 GCF_013391475.1 Oceaniferula marina
CTTCTTTACCCAGAGTTGTTGGCGATAATGTCGCACTAAGTGCTAGGGTTGAGGCAATGAGGAGTTTCTTCATAGGTGTTTTTGACGTTGTCATCTCTTGAACTAGAACGCTTATATGGCGAAGGTCTGATGGATACAAACTGTCTCTAATGTCTAGTTTTGACATTAGTGTTGTATTATTTGGACGTTCGTGATAGAGTTCCTGAAAATCCTCTGACTAGTTGATTAATTATGCCATCTGTTCTTCAGCGTCGTCGAGTGGCCTTTCTTCCTGGCTACTATGTGTATCGTATTCACCGTGGTATTGCGAAGTATGCTGCGGAGCATAGATGGATCTTAGATTCCTCGATG
>NZ_JACBAZ010000070.1 GCF_013391475.1 Oceaniferula marina
AATGGAGAACTGACCTACGCCGAAGTGCCGCAGTGCGGGTACAGCGTGCAATCGGCCGACCCGGGACTTCCTGAGGGAGTGTCCCCGACCCGTGTGGTCGCCGGAGGTGACGGCTATGTCCTCAATAACGGCCTGCTCGAGGTCAAGATTGACTCCAGAGGGCTGGTCACAGGCATGCTCGACCTTGAAAACCAGCGTCAGGTCATTGCCGATGGCGGGCAGGGGAACCTGCTGCAGATTCACAAGGATTACCCGAACCGTTGGAACGCCTGGGACGTGGATGTATTTTACAAAGATCAGGTGGAAAACCTGGATGGACCGGCGGAGGTGGAAG
>NZ_JACBAZ010000071.1 GCF_013391475.1 Oceaniferula marina
AAGGACACGATTAAGTAACGCAACCCGCTGATCTTCAGGTAGCTGCATAACTTCACGTTCTAATTCAACAATCGTGCTCATGTTCTGATTATAGCGCCAAATCGCTCATTCACCAGCCATTTTATTGCCCAACGTAAAGCACACCGGCCGTGATGTGCCAGATGCGTAAGTTTATAAGTTTCAATCCAATAGTGTTCGGCATGCATAGTGCTGGTTACAATGTGGCTGAAAGTCAGTTTGCTCATAAATAACACACGGAGTGTCTAAGTTATAATTTATAAGGAGCCCTTGATATCCGGGCACGACAATGGCCGCGAGGGAT
>NZ_JACBAZ010000072.1 GCF_013391475.1 Oceaniferula marina
GTATTCCGAGTCATTCGTAAAAGCATCAGGAAAGACGGAGGAAACTAATTGCATAACAAGTCGCTGCACTCGACCACTAGTAGCCGCCGTGCCAGGTTTTGTTTCTGTTCCTCAAAAGGAAATCTATTAATTCGTTCATCCACCATTTCATCGTGGCGGGTGAGCTTTACGTTAGCCAAAAAATGAAAAAGCACTTTTCTAGAATTCGCAACCTTATGCGGATAGCTGCCATTTTTAGCCCGCTGTGTGCACTAGGAGCGTTTCTATGTTTTGCTAATGGGTTCTTTTTAGTTGCAGTGCCACT
>NZ_JACBAZ010000073.1 GCF_013391475.1 Oceaniferula marina
AGAATCAAACTCTCCGTATAAATGACCGATTATTCATCGGATCCTTTTAAACAGTTATAGGCTTTGTATCTATTCCTGTATCTCCATCACTGAAGAACACAGGACGTAATTACGTTTACCAAATTGACAAGTAGTAAAGATTGAAGCCGAAGCTCCATTCCCTCTACATATTCTGCGCACCGGTTAAAACCGACACACAGCGCACAATTCAATCTTCCCTCTTCCTTCCTGTCTGAACCGTCCGGCAATCACTCCACATGCAGGCTTGGCACCATACTTGCTTCATCGCTTTCACCGC
>NZ_JACBAZ010000074.1 GCF_013391475.1 Oceaniferula marina
GGTCCCTGCAAAAGGTCGACACCTAAAGTGAGCAATCACGATGGTGTTTGAGTGGAATGGCGAAAGCTGTCCACGACTTATTTATTTAATGCGCGCCCGAAGGAGCGGCCGCAGTGCACAATTCAATCTTAACTTTTCCTAATAAACAAAGTAACCGCCCTCTCTATTAAGGGGGTATAGCTCAGTTGGTAGAGCGCCTGCTTTGCAAGCAGGATGTCATCGGTTCGAATCCGGTTACCTCCACCAATGCCGCCTACGGCGGCAATTTGTAATGGTTTGGTTAGTGATGGGTGATT
>NZ_JACBAZ010000075.1 GCF_013391475.1 Oceaniferula marina
GCCCTCTCTATTAAGGGGGTATAGCTCAGTTGGTAGAGCGCCTGCTTTGCAAGCAGGATGTCATCGGTTCGAATCCGGTTACCTCCACCAATGCCGCCTACGGCGGCAATTTGTAATGGTTTGGTTAGTGATGGGTGATTGAAGAATCACCAATTATAAATCATCAATTGCAAATCAAGATTAAAGGGCCTGTAGCTCAGCTGGTTAGAGCACACGCTTGATAAGCGTGGGGTCACAGGTTCAAGTCCTGTCTGGCCCACCATTTACAAGAAAGTAAGTGGCAAATCGA
>NZ_JACBAZ010000076.1 GCF_013391475.1 Oceaniferula marina
TTTTCAGAAAACTTGCGGCTGAAAACATCGGCAATTCCGTCAAAAAAGCAGGCATCCCGCCAGGTCTGCTCAAATCGTTACGGCTGGTCGACAGTTCCGTCTTTTCGGCCCTGCCCCGCATGGCATGGGCTCACTGGCGCCCCCATTACGGAACAAAACAATCGGCACTTCGCCTGCATATCAAGTTCAGTTTGCTTGATGAAAAGCCCTCGGGTGCACTCATCAGTCCCGCCAAAACCTGCGAACGCAAGGCTTTGGAGAAGATGATCCAACCGGGTGAG
>NZ_JACBAZ010000077.1 GCF_013391475.1 Oceaniferula marina
TCCCCATCTTTTTCCGGTGTTTCTTTGCCTTTGCTCGACGTAAGTTCGCCACTTCCTCCGGTGCTCTCACGGCAATGAGTCGGCATTTGTGACGTTTCTTAGTCACAACGACACCCAGATCCAAAACGTCTTGGGAAGTATGTCTGAGAAGTTCTTCAATGGGTGTTTTATTATCAACCCAGACTGAGGCCAAAGCAGTCAAACGACTTACCCAAAAAGCTCCTTGCGCTTCGATCCTAGCGAACGCTTTCACATCAAAATATCCCATGTCTCGTAAAACG
>NZ_JACBAZ010000078.1 GCF_013391475.1 Oceaniferula marina
TCGAGCAGGCCGTTATTGAGGACATAGCCGTCACCTCCGGCGACCACACGGGTCGGGGACACTCCCTCAGGAAGTCCCGGGTCGGCCGATTGCACGCTGTACCCGCACTGCGGCACTTCGGCGTAGGTCAGTTCTCCATTCGGTAGTTCCACCACTTCCTGACGTTCCTGGGCCAGAGTGTTGAACACCACGACAGGGTTCTCCACGCCGCTGGTGTCGACCTTTTCCACAATCCGTGCTGCCGCGGCATCACGCACGGCGGCTGCCACCTTGGCGACGTT
>NZ_JACBAZ010000079.1 GCF_013391475.1 Oceaniferula marina
TCCCCATCTTTTTCCGGTGTTTCTTTGCCTTTGCTCGACGTAAGTTCGCCACTTCCTCCGGTGCTCTCACGGCAATGAGTCGGCATTTGTGACGTTTCTTAGTCACAACGACACCCAGATCCAAAACGTCTTGGGAAGTACGTCTGAGAAGTTCTTCAATGGGTGTTTTATTATCAACCCAGACTGAGGCCAAAGCAGTCAAACGACTTACCCAAAAAGCTCCTTGCGCTTCGATCCTAGCGAACGCTTTCACATCAAAATATCCCATGTCTCGTAAAACG
>NZ_JACBAZ010000080.1 GCF_013391475.1 Oceaniferula marina
CCAACCTTCGCGCTCCTCCGTTACTCTTTAGGAGGATACCGCCCCAGTAAAACTGACCGGCTGCCACGGTCCCCCGGCCGGATTACGGCTCGGGGTTAGATTATCCAATCACAAAGGGTGGTATCTCACTGGCGACTCCACGTGCTCCTAAAAACACACTTCAACGTCTCCCACTTATGCTGAGCATTGTAATCGAATAAACAGTAACAGCTTACAGTTAAGGTCTATAGGGTCTTTCCGTCCTTCTGCGGGTAGCCGGCATCTTCACCGGCACTACAATT
>NZ_JACBAZ010000081.1 GCF_013391475.1 Oceaniferula marina
CATTTCTTCGGCAAGCAGGCGTCCATATTCGTAGGCTGATTGGGGGTTCCAAGTGCAAGAGAGGTTGATACCCACTGGCAGGGCTGAAGGCTCCGTGTGGCGGGTTATCCCCTGAGGTCCGTCTGCGAGCATGATTTTAGAAATGCCAAGACGTTTCACTTCTCCCGCCTCCATCCAGCTGCGGCCGTAGCAAAGTTCTGCTTTTTCTGTGAGGGTAAGTTCTTTGAGGATGCTTTCTACGCGTTTTTCGAGTGGCTGGTCAGCTTGCTTCCAGATGGGGG
>NZ_JACBAZ010000082.1 GCF_013391475.1 Oceaniferula marina
ACCAAACCATTACAAATTGCCGCCGTAGGCGGCATTGGTGGAGGTAACCGGATTCGAACCGATGACATCCTGCTTGCAAAGCAGGCGCTCTACCAACTGAGCTATACCCCCTTAATAGAGAGGGCGGTTACTTTGTTTATCAGGAAAAGTTAAGATTGAATTGTGCACTGCGGCCGCTCCTTCGGGCGCGCATTAAATAAATAAGTCGTGGACAGCTTTCGCCATTCCACTCAAACACCATCGTGATTGCTCACTTTAGGTGTCGACCTTTTGCAGGGACC
>NZ_JACBAZ010000083.1 GCF_013391475.1 Oceaniferula marina
AAATGAAAAAGCACTTTTCTAGAATTCGCAACCTTATGCGGATAGCTGCCATTTTTAGCCCGCTGTGTGCACTAGGAGCGTTTCTATGTTTTGCTAATGGGTTCTTTTTAGTTGCAGTGCCACTTGCTGGCATAGCTTTAATATTAGTCGCAGCTTTCCCTATTAAGCGCCTATCATATTATGGGAGTGCTTATGGGGCTGCAGAACCTAGCGATAAGTTGCGAGATTGTATTAGAATGGCTATCTTTATACTCGTGACGCTATGGGGTGTAAGCTTACCC
>NZ_JACBAZ010000084.1 GCF_013391475.1 Oceaniferula marina
AATTGTAGTGCCGGTGAAGATGCCGGCTACCCGCAGAAGGACGGAAAGACCCTATAGACCTTAACTGTAAGCTGTTACTGTTTATTCGATTACAATGCTCAGCATAAGTGGGAGACGTTGAAGTGTGTTTTTAGGAGCACATGGAGTCGCCAGTGAGATACCACCCTTTGTGATTGGATAATCTAACCCCGAGCCGTAATCCGGCCGGGGGACCGTGGCAGCCGGTCAGTTTTACTGGGGCGGTATCCTCCTAAAGAGTAACGGAGGAGCGCGAAGGTTGG
>NZ_JACBAZ010000085.1 GCF_013391475.1 Oceaniferula marina
CTGCTTCTCGGATTAACTTTATTTATCTCGATATCTAAATTTTTCCGTGAGGATACTAGTTATCAAAAAGATGCGCAGATGCTGAAAAATCGCTTATCTGAACTAAAAGTTGATCTGCAAAAAAAAGATAAGAAGTCAGATGAATATCAAGAACTTGAACAGGAATTGAATGAGATGGAGTCAAAGCTAGATTTAATCATTAGTAGGGAACAAAAAGAAATATCTTTTGATTTTAGAGAAGATATCTTAGACCCTTTGTTTATCATCGTTCTAATTTCTTT
>NZ_JACBAZ010000086.1 GCF_013391475.1 Oceaniferula marina
TTTTCAGAAAACTTGCGGCTGAAAACATCGGCAATTCCGTCAAAAAAGCAGGCATCCCGCCAGGTCTGCTCAAATCGTTACGGCTGGTCGACAGTTCCGTCTTTTCGGCCCTGCCCCGCATGGCATGGGCTCACTGGCGCACCCATTACGGAACAAAACAATCGGCACTTCGCCTGCATATCAAGTTCAGTTTGCTTGATGAAAAGCCCTCGGGTGCACTCATCAGTCCCGCCAAAACCTGCGAACGCAAGGCTTTGGAGAAGATGATCCAACCGGGTGAG
>NZ_JACBAZ010000087.1 GCF_013391475.1 Oceaniferula marina
TTAAAGGGCCTGTAGCTCAGCTGGTTAGAGCACACGCTTGATAAGCGTGGGGTCACAGGTTCAAGTCCTGTCTGGCCCACCATTTACAAGAAAGTAAGTGGCAAATCGACCCTGGTTGAGGTGGTGAAAGCAAACAACATCGTAATTCGAAGGAACGCGAAAGTAAGTTCTTTGACATCTGTAGAGAAATTATTTCGGGCGAGCCTCACCCGCTTTTATAAGCCGGTGAAAGTCTGAAATGATTGATATTTCCTGTTCTGCGAAGGACATTGTCGAGAGAT
>NZ_JACBAZ010000088.1 GCF_013391475.1 Oceaniferula marina
GGCCGACCCGGGACTTCCTGAGGGAGTGTCCCCGACCCGTGTGGTCGCCGGAGGTGACGGCTATGTCCTCAATAACGGCCTGCTCGAGGTCAAGATTGACTCCAGAGGGCTGGTCACAGGCATGCTCGACCTTGAAAACCTGCGTCAGGTCATTGCCGATGGCGGGCAGGGGAACCTGCTGCAGATTCACAAGGATTACCCGAACCGTTGGAACGCCTGGGACGTGGATGTATTTTACAAAGATCAGGTGGAAAACCTGGATGGACCGGCGGAGGTGGAAG